>JBDRBL010000012.1:0-15361 GCA_043822685.1 Candidatus Shapirobacteria bacterium | reverse complement strand
CTCTCTTGCGTAATCATCCAGCGTAACTTCCGCAATTTTCTGGCCTTTAGCAACCGTGTCGCCGTTAGTGACGTATACGCGATTAACAATGCCGGACACTTTGGTGGTTACATTGGTATAATTTCCTGAAGTGATTGTCCCGGAGCCGGAAATAGAAGTGACTAAGGTGCTTTTTTCTGCTTTTGATGTTTCGTAAGTTACTTTAGCCCCAAGCCGATAATGGCCGCCAAAACAAGAAAAGCCTTTTTACTTGCGAAAACTTTTTTACTCATTTACGGTTGGTATTATATCACCAGACCGAAAGCGAAAAAAGAGGTTTTAATTGATGCGATGTGATAAGGTGTAACCATGAAGATACAATCACAGGATTTGTCTAAAACCTCAAACGGTAACGGTTGTCGCGGTGGGAAACAGCCTCAAGACGGCAATCAAAAAGGCAAGAAAAGGCGGAGTTAGTAGTCCGGTATTGACAAGAGTGCCTAAAGATTACGGGGCTTATATATTGCCCATTTCCAAATAAAAAATCTGCCTTAAGGCCTGTTATTCAAAATTCTCCGCACCTCGGCTAATACTTTATCGGCGGCAATGAAGCGGGAAGCACAGCTCAAACACTGGCCAAAGGTTAAAAAAAGCTTTAATTATGGGTTATAATACCTTTTATGACTTATAAGAGATTACCGTTAAAGGAGTTTATGGCGATTTACCATAAAGTCCCTCGTGCTACTGTCGATATCGTTATTAATTCCAAAGATGGTATTTTATTAACAAAAAGAGCAATACCTCCATTTAAAGGAATGTGGCACATTCCGGGCGGAACAATTCTTTTTAAAGAACCCATCTTGTACGCTATTGATAGAATAGCAAGGGATGAATTAGGAATAAAAGTGGAGGTTATTAAGCATTTGGGAGTAAGTGAGTGTTTTGATGATGGTGGCCGTCACGCAGTAAGAATGTCTATTTGGCCAAGTTCAAGGAGGGAAAATTAAGAGGGAGCAGACAGGGAAGGGAAATATCTTTTTTTAAAAAGCCTCCCCAAAATTGCATTCCTTTTCAAAGAAGATTTCTTGAAGATTACTGTTCATCATTAGAAAGGGGGTGAGAGAATGAAAGGGTTTTTGGAATTTGTTCGAGAACAGGGAGCGGTGGGCTTGGCGATTGGTTTTATTTTAGGTGGGGCAGTGTCGAAGGTTGTTGCTTCACTGGTCACTGATATTATTAATCCGATTTTGGGAATTATTTTGGGTGCCACCGGCAATTTAGAAGAAGCGGTTTTAAAAATTGGTTCAGCTACTTTGTATTGGGGAAGTTTTATCAATACCATGGTTGATTTTCTCGTCATCGCCTTGGTAGTTTATTTTGGTGTGCGTATTTTGAAACTGGATAAACTGGATAAGAAGAAAGTTTAAGATTGACACTTAGCAACTTGTGTGTTAGACTGCTAAAAATGGAAGAGAAAATTGTACCGATTGTGCCGATTCGGGAGGGGGTGGTTTTCCCTCACATTGAGGCAGTGTTAACTTTTGGCAGAAGCCGTTCGATTGCCGCGGCCGAGGCGGCTTTTAAGTCCGATCACCAAGTGATTTTTGCGAGTCAGAAAGATCCGATTAAAAACGATCCGGAAGAGAAGAGTCTTTATGGCGTGGGAACACTGGGAACAGTGGAGCGGATTTTGCGTTCGGACAGTGAGCTTAATGCTTGGGTTAAGGGAATTGCCCGGGTTAAAATCCTTTCGATTGAGGCGACGGAGCCGTTTTTGATTGGCCGGGTGGAGATATTGACAGAAGTTGAGGAAGAGACGGATGAGGTGCGGGCGTTAATGAATAATCTGACCAAAAAATTTCGAGAAGCCGTGGGATTAGGAAAGTCGGTTGATGTGATGTCGGTCATGCGTTTGCTGGGGGAAAACTCGCCGTCGGAGTTAGTGGATCAGGTTGCGTTTGTACTGGAATTAAAGACCGCCGAGAAGCAGAAATTATTGGAGACTTTGTCGATACGGGAGCGGGTTTTGATGACCACCGAATTTTTGCTGCGGGAGATGAAAGTTTTGGAATTGGAGCGCAAGATTATTTCCAAATCGCAAAAGCATTTTGATCAGAATATGCGGGAGTCGGTCCTGCGCGAGCGGAAAAGAATTATCGAACAGGAGCTGGGAGAGGTCGGTGATGCGGAAAGTGAAGCGGAAGGGTTGGCGAAAAAGATCAAGAAAACACTCATGCCAAAGGAGATTAAAAAAAAGGCCCAGCAGGAATTGAAACGCTTGAAATTAATGAGTCCCAATAACCCGGAAACAGGCTATGTCCGAACATATTTGGAGTGGCTGGTAGAAATGCCGTGGTCGATATCAACCCCTAATAATATTTTATTGAACAGTGCGGTGAAGATTCTGAACGAGGATCACTATGGACTGGAGAAGGTGAAAGAAAGAATTATCGAGTATTTGGCCGTGATGAGGCTGAAAAAGAAGAAGAAGCAGACGGCAAACAATGAAGGGCCGACGATTCTGTGCTTTATCGGCCCGCCGGGGGTGGGGAAAACCTCGATTGGTCGGTCGATTGCCAGGGCGCTGGGGCGGAAATTTGTGCGGATTAGTCTGGGGGGGATTCGGGATGAGGCGGAAATTCGCGGCCATCGGCGAACTTATGTCGGGGCATTGCCGGGGCGGATTATTCAGGGCATAAAAACGGCCGGGAGTAATAATCCGGTGTTTATGCTGGATGAGATTGATAAAGTGGGAGCGGATTTTCGCGGTGATCCGTCATCGGCCTTGTTGGAGGCGTTAGATTCGGAGCAGAACAAAGAATTTTCGGATCATTATCTGGATGTGCCTTTTGACTTGTCCAAAGTGATGTTTATTACGACGGGAAATTTGTTGGAGACGATTCCGGCGGCCTTGCGTGATCGGATGGAGATCATTCGCTTTTCCGGTTATACCGAGGAAGAGAAGTATTTTATTGCCAAGAAGTATTTGTGGAGCAAGCAGTTGCGGGTAAATGGTTTGGAGAACGTGCGATTAACCATTAGTCGAGAGGCCTTGCTGGGCGTAATTCGTTATTACACCCGGGAAGCGGGAGTGCGGGAGTTAGAGCGGAATTTGGCGACATTGACCAGGAAGGTTGCTCGCAAGGTCGCCGAGGGCAAAAAGACAAAAGATCGGATTGAGAGAAAAGATTTGACCCGTTTTTTGGGACCGAGGAAATTTTTGTCGACGTTAGCGGAAAAAAAGGATGAGGTGGGAATGGCAACGGGATTGGCCTACACCGAGGCCGGCGGTGATATCTTGTTCATCGAAACGGTTTTGATGCCCGGTAGCGGTAATTTACTGCTGACGGGTAAATTGGGAGAGGTGATGAAGGAGTCGGGCAAAGCGGCGGTTTCTTTTGTGCGGAGTCATTGGCGGGAATTGGGCTTAAAGCCGGATTTTTATAAAAAAATTGATATTCATGTTCATGTGCCGGAAGGAGCGGTGCCCAAAGATGGGCCGTCGGCGGGAATAGGCTTGGCGACGTCTCTGGTGTCGGCGTTAACCAAGAGGAAAGTAAGGCGTGATTTAGGGATGACAGGAGAGGTAACTTTGCGGGGAAAGGTTTTGGAAATTGGCGGAGTGAAGGAAAAAATTATCGCGGCGCATCGGGCGGGCTTGACAAAACTGGTTCTGCCGAAGGATAATAGGAAAGATTTGGTGGAAGTGCCGGAGAAGGTAAAAAAAGAAATGAAGTTTTATTTTGTGGAGGGGTTAAAAGAGGTTTTGGACTTGGCGCTGTTGCCAGTGAAGGAGGGACGGAATGGAAGGTATTGAACAACAGTCAAAAATGGACATAAAACAAATTTTACTGATTGTTTTGATCGTAGTTGTCGGCCTGGGATTGGTTGGCGGGGGAATTTGGGTTTCCAAAAAGGCTTTATCAAATAAAGAGACGACCTCGCCCGTGGCAGAAACACCGATAGAAACAAGCGAGCCGGCGATTGAAGAAGTAACACCTACGCCAAGTTTAATGAGGGAAGATCTCAAAGTGGAGATCTTGAACGGGAGCGGGGTGGCGGGTTTGGCCGCTCAAGCGAGTCAATATTTGGAGGGCTTGGGATATCAAGAGGTGAAGACGGCTAATGCGGGAAAATATGATTATGCGGAGACAGTAATTCAAATTAAAGAGAGTCAGAAGTCATATTTAGAGATGGTGAAAGAGGATGTGAGTAAAAAATATCCTCTGGCTTCGGAGATAGAGAATTTGGAAGAAGAGTCGGAATTTGATATCGTGATTATTTTGGGGAAGAAATAGGCAGATAATATTTACCGATAAATTCGGTAATAATAGCTCTCAAAGACATCAAAGACAAGGTTTTGCTGATTTCGACGATGCTCTTGTTAAGGTGGACGGCAATTTCATCGGCCGACAAAGGTTCGGTTTCCAGCAGTTGAATGATTTTTCTTTCCAAAGGAGTTAGGTTGAGATTTTGAAAAAGAGAAGTTTGAGTTGTTTTTTGACCCAAAATATCTCCGGGCTCCAAAACCATTTCGGCAAGATGATTCTGGATGAGTAAATTAGTTCCTCGAGAAACGGAAGAGGTAATCGGGCCGGGGATCGCAAAGACTTTTTTACCTTGTTCATGGGCTAAACGGGCAGTAATCAACGAGCCGCTTTTGTTGCCGGCTTCAATGATAAGGGTACCGAGGCTGCCTAAAGCGGCAACCAGACGATTGCGTTGGGGAAATGTCCAGAGCTGGGGTTGAAAATCGGCTTCGTATTCAGAAATGATCAGACCACCCTGGATTAAAATTTCCTGATAGAGTTTTTTATTTTCTGGCGGGTAGATAATGTCTAGACCACTGCCCAAGACGGCAATGGTTTGGCCGTTATTGTCGAGAGTTTGGCGATGAACTTCGCTGTCAGCGCCGTACATAAAGCCGGAGACGGTGGTAATTTGCTGGCCGACAAGGAAAGAAACAAATTTCTCAATTACCAGCTGGCCGTAGCGGGTAAGCCGGCGGCTGCCAACGATAGAGAGAGCTTTTTTGAAGAGCGGCCGCTTCCAATTGCCCCGATAATAAAGCTGCTTAGGCGGACGGGCAAGTTTTTTAAGTCCTTCGGGAAAGTTCGCGTCGTCTGGTTTAATTAATTGAATCGGCCACATTTTCCCAATGATTTAGTCTTTTAACATTGAAATCCGGATCAACGACGAGACAAACGGCGTCAATTTGATATTGAGGAAAAATATGCCGGTATTGGGGGTTTTGCTGCAGGAAAAGTATGGCCGCCTCGCGAATTTGTTTCAATTTATGATAATTAATCATCTCTTCGGGTGATCCGAATTGATCGCCGATTTTTAATTTAACTTCGACAAAAATCAGGCGGCGATTTTTACTTACAATCAAATCGATTTCTCCTCGGTGATGGCGCCAGTTTTGCTCGATAAGCCGGTAGCCATTTTTTGAAAGATAGCTAAGGGCTAATGATTCGCCGGTTTTGCCGGTTTGGTAGTTGAGTTGTTTCAATTTTCGGAAAAACGTAAACGATATTGCAGAGCTTCGGCTAAATAGTTTTCGACGATGTCTTTGTTGTTGGCCAGATCAGCGATTGTGCGGCTGATTTTGATAAGGCGAAAGCAGGCGCGAGCGGATAAGTTGTAGTTGTTGACGGCTTGCTTGAGAAGGGCATAAACAGGGGCAGATAAAGGGCAAAAGTCTTTAAGGTGTTTGTTTTTCATATTGGCATTGATGTGAATGCCGGTGGCGGCAAAACGCTTGGTTTGCAAAGCGCGGGCATGGAGAACGCGTTCTCGAATTTGGGCGGACTTTTCCGGCTTGATTGTTTGTTTTTGATTGGGAAGAAGTTTGTCTACGTCGACAGCGGGGACATTAAGATGTAAATCGATGCGGTCCAGGAGGGGACCGGAGAGTCGGCTTTGGTAACGGAGGATTTGGCGGGGGGAGCAACGGCATTCCTTTTTAAGATCGCCGAGGTAGCCGCAGGGGCAGGGGTTGGCGGCGGCGACGAGAGTGAACTGGGCTGGGAATTTAACGGCGCCGGTGGCGCGGGAAATGGAGACTTCACCGTCTTCGAGAGGCTGGCGCAGAGCCTCTAATGTCGCGCGGGGAAATTCAGGAAACTCGTCCAAAAAGAGAATGCCGCAGTGGGCCAGAGAAATTTCGCCGGGATGGGGAGGACTGCCGCCGCCGATTAAACCGGCGCGGGAGGTAGTATGATGGGAAGAACGAAAAGGACGAGCGTAAACCAGCGAGCCGTCGGGGGGGATTTGGCCAGCAACAGAATAGATTTTGGTGACTTCCAAGCTTTCGCTTTCGTTTAAAGGAGGCAGAATGCCGGCAAGGGCGCGGGCGAGCATGGTTTTACCGGAGCCGGGCGGCCCCTGCATTAAAACATTGTGGCCGCCGGCGGCGGCAATTTCCAGTGCGCGCTTGGCCTGTTCCTGTCCCAAAATTTCCGCAAAGTCAAACTCGACCGGAGCCGATTCCAAGGTGCTTTTATTAAGAACAAAACTGGCCGGGATTAGTCTTTCTAGACCGGAGAGGTGGTTCAAAAGATGGCGCAGAGAAGCGACGGGGTAGGCTTTAATTTGCTTAATGACACTGGCTTCATTGGCTGATAAAGCCGGAACAAAAAGATTTTTAATATTATGCTCGCGCGCAGCGATTGCCAAAAGCAATGTTCCTTTGGTGTGACGCAAACTGCCGTCTAAAGATAACTCGCCGAAAAAGAATGATTTTTCCGAAGGCAGTTTAATTAATCCGGTCGAGGCCAAAATGCCCATGGCGATGGGTAAATCGTAACATGAACCTTCTTTGGGTAAATCAGCAGGGGCTAAATTAACGATAATTTTGGCGAGAGGGAATTCAAAACCGGTATTAACCAGAGCGGCCTTAACCCGCTCTTTGGCCTCTTCGATGGCTTTGTTTGGCAGGCCGATGATGTTGAAACCGGGGAAGCCTTTACTGGCGACATTGACCTCCACTTCAATCGGAATCGTTTTCAAACCAATCTGGGCCGCGGAGAGGATTTTAGTGAGCACTAAAAACTAGTGTAGAGATTTTGAAACCGGATGTCAAAAATTGGGTGACGCCTGGGGGATTTGAACCCCCGATTTTCGGGATGAGAACCCGATGTCCTAGGCCGCTAGACGAAGGCGCCGAAGCTAAATGAGCTTGATTGGCTTGATTTTACCAGATTATTGTGAGCTTGACAATGAGGCGGGATGTGGGTAAAATGATCCCTGCTGTCGCGGCTGCGAGGCTGCGGACAGCTTTTTTGTTTTTTAAGAGAGGTGGAAAAATGGGTAGCGATGATCGAAATACAATTCTGATGACAAAAACGGGGCTTGACCGGATTAAAAAAGAGTACGACATCCTGGTTAGAGATAAGCGCCCGGCAATTTTGGAACGCTTGTCGGAAGCACGGTTGGCCGGAGATTTAAAGGAAAATACCGAGTATTCGAGTTCCAAGGACGAACTGGCCTTTATTGATGGCCGAATTGGGGAGTTGGAGGTCATTATGGCTCGAGCGAAGCCGGTGAACGATCAACGTTCTGATTCCCTTCAAGTTGGGTTGGGTTGCCGGGTGACGGTTAAAAATGGCGATGCTCAAGCTAATATTTTTAATATTGTGGGCGAGTGGGAGGCTGACCCGATGGCCAAGAAAATCTCTTACCAGTCTCCTTTGGGCAAGTCGTTAATGGGGAGAAAAATTGGTGATCAGGTTGAAGTTGAGGCGCCGGCAGGGAAGATTGTTTACACGATCACGCAAATTAAGTAAAATAGGGCTGTGGCGCAACCGATTGAAGAACTTCGCAAAATTCGTTTGGGAAAATTAGCCCAAATTAGAAAATTAGGCATTGATCCTTATCCGGCCAAAGCTCGACGTGATCAAAGCATTGCTCAAGCTTTGAAGATGTTGGGGAAAAAAGTGGCCGTAGCCGGTCGCATCCGGGCAATGCGTGGTCACGGCGGCATTCAATTTTGGGATTTGCAGGACGCTTCCGGTAAGATCCAATTAGTTTTTAAATCCGACAAGCTTTCGACTATCGACTCTCGTCTATCGACTTTCTTGGATATCGGCGATTTTATTGCCGTTCAGGGAAAAGTTTTTCAGACCGAAGCGGGTCAAATCTCGGTTTTGGTCGAAGATTTTCAATTGCTAACTAAATCTCTCCGCCCCCTGCCGTCGAGTTGGTATGGTCTTAAAGACGAAGAAATCCGTTATCGAAAACGCTATTTAGATTTAATTGTCAATCCTGAGTCAAAAAAAATTTTTGATGTTCGCTCTGTTTTGGTTCAGTCAATGCGTCGATATCTTTTAGACCGGGGATATTTTGAGATTGAAACGCCCGTATTGCAACCTCTTTATGGCGGCGGCTTGGCTCAACCATTTAAAACTTACCACAATGTTTTAGGTATTCCTTTATATCTTCGGGTATCAACAGAACTATATCTTAAAAGACTAATTGTCGGTGGCTACGAAAAAGTTTTTGAGATTGCCAAACTTTTTCGTAACGAAGGCATTGATAAAAACCACAACCCTGAATTTACCTTATTGGAAACGATGGAGGCGTATATTGATTATCGAGAGAACATGGAACTAGTTGAACAAATGACCGAGTTGGCAGTTATTGATGCTGTCGGTACGACAATGGTAAATAACGAAGGAAACGAGATTGATTTTAAGCCCCCTTGGAAAAGATTAACAATGGTTGAGTCGGTAAAAGAGTTTACCGGAGTTGATTTTAATCAAATAAAAAATCTTAGTGATGCGCTTAAGGTTGCTAATAAGCTTGGAGTTGAGTTGGATAAACATTTATCTAGCGCGAAAGGTTTAATTCTTGCGGCAATCTTTGAGAATAAAGTAGAGAAGAATTTGATCCAACCCACGATTGTCTACGATTTTCCGGTTGAAACCTCTCCGTTGGCGAAGAGATGTGTTGATAATCCCGACTATGTCGAAAGGTGGGAACACTTTGTTGTTGGAGTCGAAGCATCTAATAACTATAGTGAATTAAACGATCCACTTGATTTGGCACAACGGTTCAAGGACGAAAGGAAAAAAGAGCGATTGGGTGATGAGGAGGCTCATCAAACTGATGAAGACTTTATTGAGGCGATGGAGTATGGTATGCCACTAACCTCTGGGATTGGGCCAGGGATTGACCGTTTAGCCTTAGTTGTTTGTAATCAATTTGGTGCGAAAAATTTAAGAGACGTGATTCTTTTTCCAACCATGCGGTCCGAAGGATTGGCGGCTAGCGATGGAGTATTTGGTGATAAGGTCGCCACAAGCGCATTATTTGAAATTAAGGTGGTTGAGCCTAAGATACCTAAGGTTCTAGGGATAACGCGGGAACGTGTCCTTGAACTTTTAAAGAGGTATCTCAAAGAAGAAAAGGAATTAAATCATCTCTTTGCTTCAGAAATCGCGATGGATTATTACGCTAAAAAGTTTGGTGGAAATGCTGATGCTTGGCGATTAGCGGGTTTGTTGCACGATTTGGATTGGGATTTTGTGGATGGAAATATGGAAAAACACGGCAAAACGTCGGCGGACATTTTACGGAGAGAAGGAGTTTGTGAACCGATTATTTATTCAATACTTGCTCATGTTGGTTTTTCTGAATTTCCGAGAAAATCAAAAATGGACAGTGCCCTTTGGGGAAGTGAGGAATTAACGGGATTGATTTTGGCCTTAGTTAAGGGACGGCCAGATAAAAATATCAAAAATGTCACTAAAGAAACAGTATTAAGGGCGTATCGAAATCACAATTTCGCTTCTGGAGTAAATCGTACGGTTATAAAACAAGGGGCAGAGGAATTGGGACTAAGCCTTGATGAACATATGGGTAATGTGCTTGAAGCAATGAAAAGTATTGAGTATTCGTTGTAGAGATTATTTAGGTCAACTGGTGAATGGACTGTTAACATGACCGAGGCGGGATATAAATATTTAAAGACATATCAATTGTCGGTGGTGATTTATGATTTGACGGTGGAGTTTTGTCGCTTATTTTTGGGAGGTTTTGACTTTCGACGATTGAGGGAACAGATGATTCAGGCGGCGCGCAGTACCAAACAAAATATTGCCGAGGGGTATTTGGAAAAAAGTCTAAAGAGTTATATCAAATTATTGGGAGTTGCGGTAGCTTCTCTTGAAGAGTTGTTAGAAGATTATGAGGATTTTTTACGGCAAAGGAAGTTGGGGATTTGGGACAAGAATGACTCAAGAGTCAGGGAACTCAGGGTGTTCAGGGGGTTCTGGGGTTTAGGGAAAACCCCGAAGTCCCCGAATACCCCGAGCCTCTTACCTAGTGATCCGGAAAAAGCGGCAAATATGCTTTTGACTGTCGGTCACCAGGCCAGCTTTTTGCTGGCTCGGCAAATAAAGGTGTTGGAAGAAAAATTTGTTAAAGAAGGTGGTTATACGGAAAAATTATTTCAAAAAAGATTAAAATACAAAATTGGAGAACAAAAATGATCAATCGAGACGAGGCGATAAAATTTTTAGACGAGAGAGTCGAAAATAAAAACACCATCAAGCACATGATTGCCTTGGAAGCCGTTATGGGTGGTTTGTGGGAAGTAAAAAAAGAAGGCATTAAAGAAGAGTGGATGCTGGCGGGGTTACTGCATGATGGCGATTACTCGGATAATGTGCCGGTCGAAAAGCAGGGGGTTCAGGTAACCGATTGGTTGCGGGAGAAGGGCTTTGAGATTTCCAAAAATGTCGCTCATGCCATGGCGGCGCACAATTGGCACAATACGGGGGTGGAGCCAAAAAGTTTAATGGATTGGACGATTTTTATTGCCGATAGTTTAACCGGCTTGATTGTCGCCGCGGTTTTGGTTTTACCCAGTCGCAAATTGGCCGATTTAACGGTTGAATCGGTGCTCAAGCGCTTCAAAGAAAAATCCTTTGCCAAGGGCACGCGCCGGGAAGAAATTTTGCTTTGCGAAGAAAAATTGGGATTATCATTGGAAGAGTTGGTAAAAATTAGTTTAGCCTCGATGCAAAAAATTGCCTCGGAGATAGGGTTATAAAATGTTAGATATTAACTTTATCAGAGAACATTCGGAGATTGTTAAAGAAGGGGTTAGGAATAAGAATTATGATCCGACGGTGGTGGATCGAGTGTTGAGGGTAGATGAGACCAGAAGAGAGTTGATCGGCAAGATTGAGAACTTGCGGGCGCGGCGCAACCAATTGACCAAAGGAGATCCGGAAGAGGGTAAAAAAATCAAGCTGGCCCTTCAGCAAACCGAGCCGGATTTGAAAGCCGTCGAAGAAGAGTTGAAAAATCTGCTGTACGAAATTCCCAATCTGCCCTCGAGTGATACACCGATTGGTAAAAACGAAACCGAAAATGCGGAGATCAAAAAATGGGGCGTGCCCACTAAATTTAATTTTACTCCCAAAGATCATGTTGAATTGGGTAAAAATTTAGGAATTTTGGATTTTGAATCCGGTTCCAAAGTGGCCGGTACCGGTTTTTACTTTTGGCTGGGCGCGGGCGCGATTTTAGAATTAGCCTTAACGCATTATGCTTTTGATCTTTTAAGCCAAGAGGGCTTTGTGCCGGTGATTACCCCTGATTTGGCCCGATCGCGTTTTTATCTGGGAACAGGCTATTTACCTAAGGGCAAAGAAGCGCAAACTTATGAAATTAAAGACACGGATTTGGGTTTAATTGCCACGGCGGAGGTGACTTTGGCGGGCAAGCACGCCGATAAGATTATTCCCGAGGATGATCTGCCGATTAAATATGTCGGTTACTCTCATGTTTTTCGCCAAGAAAGCGGCTCTTATGGCCGGTATTCCAAGGGGATCTATCGGGTGCACCAGTTGACGAAAACAGAGATGTTTATCTATTGTCGGCCGGAAGAGTCAAATCGCTGGCATGAGCATATTTTAGCCATGGAAGAAAAAATCTATCAAAGTCTTAAGCTTCCTTATCGGGTGATAAAAATGTGCACCGGTGATTTGGGGGCGATGGCCGCCCGAAAGTTTGATCTTGAAGTCTGGATGCCCGGTCGAAGTGCTTACGGCGAGGTTACTTCTGCTTCGAATTGCACCGATTATCAGGCGAGAAACTTAAATATTAAATATCGCCGCCATGACGGCCAAAACGAGTTTGTACACATGATCAACGGGACGGCGATTGCCACTTCTCGCACCCCTTTGGCCATTTTGGAAAATTTTCAACAAGAGGACGGTTCGGTTTTGGTTCCCGAAGTATTGCAAAAATATACCGGCTTTGGAGTTATTTCTCCCGGAAAGTAGTCATGCTCAAGATCCTAAATCGGTTTTTCGATTTCAACGCTCAAGCCGTCAAAAAATTGCAGCCGTTAGTGACGGATGTTAATACTCAAGAGGCTAAATTTAAAAAATTCAAAGATGCCCAGTTTCCAATTCAAACGACCGCTTTCAAAAAACGCCTAGCCAAGGGCGAGAGTCTTGATACTTTGTTATCTGAAGCTTTAGCTCTTATCAGGGAGGCGATTTTTCGAGTGGTTGGCCAACGCGCCTTTGACGTCCAGATTATGGCGGCGGTATGTTTGCATCAAGGAAAGGTGGCCGAGCAGAAAACCGGGGAGGGCAAGACTTTGGCCGCGGCCATGGCCGCTTATGTTAATGCCTTGACGGGCAGGGGAGTGCACATCGTGACCGTGAACGATTATCTCGCCAAGAGAGATACGGGGTGGTACGGGCGGGCGCTGGAGTTTGCCGGTTTAAGCTTGGGTTGCATTGTTCATGAGCAGGCGTTTTTGCTGGATGAGAAGTTTGAAAATAAAACAGTAGATGATGAGAAACTCTCCCATTTGCGGCCGGTGACACGGCGCGAAGCTTATCTGGCCGACGTGACTTATGGGACAAACAACGAATATGGTTTTGATTATTTGCGGGATAACATGGTCCGCCAGTTGACGGATAAGGTCCAGCGCGGGCATCACTACGCGATTGTGGATGAAGCAGATTCGATTTTGATTGACGAGGCGCGGACGCCGCTGATTATTTCCGCGCCAGATACGGAGCCGACGCAGAAGTATTATGAATTTGCGAAGTTAATCCGCAATTTATCCGGCGAGACGGATTTTACCATTGATGAAAAGTTAAAAATTGCCAATTTGACCGAACACGGGATTAAAAAAGTCGAAAAGCTTTTGGGAGTGGATAATTTATACGAAAAAGACTTTGATACGATCCATCACATTGAGAATGCCTTGCGGGCAAGAACGTTGTTTTTGAGGGACAAAGATTATGTGGTTAAAGATAATCAGGTGACGATCGTGGATGAGTTTACCGGTCGGCTGATGTTTGGCCGCCGCTGGTCGGACGGTTTGCATCAGGCGGTAGAAGCGAAGGAAGGGGTTGTCATCCAACAGGAGTCAATCACTCTGGCAACGATTTCTTTCCAGAATTATTTTCGTTTGTACGAAAAATTGGCGGGCATGACAGGGACGGCGGCGACAGAGGCGGAGGAGTTTAACAAGATTTATCAACTAGAAGTGGTTTCGGTGCCGACGAATAAACCGATGATTAGAGCTGATCTGCCGGATATAATTTTTAAAACCACCCCGGTGAAGTATGCCGCTGTGGTTAAGGAGATTGCCGAGTATCACGCCAGAGGCCAGCCGGTTTTGGTGGGGACGACTTCCATCGAGAAAAACGAAATTATGAGCAAGTTTTTGACGAAGAAAAAGATTAAACATCAGGTCTTAAATGCCAAACGGCACGAAAGAGAGGCGGCGATTATTGCTCAAGCAGGAAAATTAAAGACGGTGACGGTGGCCACGAATATGGCAGGGCGGGGAGTGGATATTATTCTGGGCGGCTCCCCGGTCGGACGGGATGAGCGAGAATGGCAAAAAGAACACGCCGAAGTGGTAAAACTAGGCGGTTTGCATATTATTGGCACCGAGCGGCATGAATCGCGGCGGATTGATAATCAGTTGCGGGGTCGAGCCGGGCGGCAGGGCGATCCGGGCTCGAGTCGATTTTTTGTTTCGCTGGATGATGACATTATGAGACTGTTTGGCGGCGAGCAGATTAAAAAAGCGATGGAGTTTTTGAAAATTCCGGAGGATCAACCAATTGAACACGCGATGATTTCTAAATCAATTGAGCAGGCGCAGGTTAAAGTGGAAGGCTTTAATTTTGATCGACGCAAACAAGTGGTGGAGTACGGCGACGTAATGAACAAACAGCGGGAGATCATTTATCGGAAACGGGATCAGATTTTAACGGGAGGTGAACAGCAAAACTTAAAAGAAGAAATTTTGGGTAAGCTGATGAGCGAGATTGAAAATTTTGGCGAAATTATTCCCTTTGATGAGCGTTCGCGGCAGGAAATTGTCAAACGGTGGCGAAATTTAGCGGATGAGACGGCCAAAAAAGAATTCTTGCTCAAAGTCCTGCGTGACACGTATGAGCAAAGGGAAAAGCAAGTCGGTGCGCCTGTTATGCGGGAGATGGAAAAATTTGTTTATTTGGCCTCGCTTGATCGCTTGTGGATTGATCATTTGGACCAGATGGATGATTTGCGGGAAGGGATTGGTTTGCGCGGTTATGGCCAGCAGGATCCTTTGGTAGAGTATAAAAAGGAAGCTTACGCTTCGTTTGAACGCTTGATGCGGGCGATTGATTTTGAGGTCAACCGGCGGATTTTTCGGGTGCAGGTGGGGCCGACTCCCCCATCGCCGATACCCGTAAACGTGCAGACTAATATTGATACGGCCGATGGTACGGGTTTGGCTCAAAGGCCGGTGATTGTGGGTAAAAAATTCGGCCGCAACGATCCGTGCTGGTGTGGAAGTGGTAAGAAGTGGAAACGGTGTCATTATCCGCAGGTAGGGTGATTTGCTTGTTTAAATAAGCAAATATCTTCTAATCTTTTCTAGAGCAATGTTGAAGTATAAATTTGAGGAAAATTTACGCCGGGAGTCGCTTCTAAAAAGTGCTTTGTTTTCGGCTCGAGTTGAGGGTAATCCTTTGAATTTGGAAAATTAAAAAATTACACTGCTTGGTAATGAAAAATCTTTCTTTAGATGCTGGTGAGCTCCGCCGAGAACCTTGGGCGATCTTCAATCAAGCTGGAGTAGCCGTTTTTTGGCTATTAATCCTAAAACCCTGCATTATGATCTTTTGCAATTGCAAAAAGCTGGCTTTGTGATTAAGGCGGGTAAAACCCGAGGAGTGACTTATCAGGCAAGGTAGAAATGTTATACTTGAGAAGTTATAGACGGAAGAAAGGGTGAAGGCGCTTAACCAATGACGACAACGCTTTCTTTAGTTAGAAAACCGGCGGTGGCGGGCAGTTTTTATCCGGCCAATCGTGAGGAGCTTGATCGCCAAATTACCGCTTTAAT
>JBDRBL010000011.1:0-17071 GCA_043822685.1 Candidatus Shapirobacteria bacterium | reverse complement strand
ATTAACCTTCCAAAATCATAAGTTTTTTTTTCAATCACTCCACGTCTTTTCGGATTTTCTTCCAAAGCAATCACCGCCTTGGCAATTGCCTTTGAGTCCCTGAAGGGTACCAGTATTCCTCGACCCTTCGAAAGTACCTCTTGAGCGTACAAATACGGAGTCGAAATACAGGCCTTACCCGCTCCAATCGCGTAGGCCAAGGCCCCCGAGGTTGATTGCAAGGGATCTAAGTAGGGGGTTACATAATAATCAATTATTTTTAGCCACTCCAATAACTCTTCCAGCCTAACATATCTATTTATAAACCTTACGTTTTCAGTTATTTCCAGATTCTTTACTATCTTCTTTAGCCAATTACGATACTTTTCTCCTTCATAACTCAAAACTTCAGGATGAGTTTGTCCTACAATTAAGGTTAAAATGTTTGGAATTTTCTTTGCAATTTTTGCTGTTGCCTCCAGCGTGTATTCTATTCCCTTAATTTCAGACAACAAATTTATATTACCCATTACTATCCGATTCCCAAATCTTTTTTTATAAATGCTCGTCGCTCTAAATGGTAAATTTGGAGTTCCGTGCGGAATCACCGCGATTTTTTTTCTCGGAACATCATACTTTTGGACCAACTTCTCTGCACTTTGACGCATCATCACTACTATCATATCAGCGGCGGTTATAACCCTTTTCAGTACAGCACCATGCCTGCTGGTTTCATCATCTGTTATGGTATGGCAAGTTACTACCAACGGTTTTT
The DNA here is from genome assembly GCA_043822685.1 of Candidatus Shapirobacteria bacterium. Taxonomy (GTDB): domain Bacteria; phylum Patescibacteriota; class Microgenomatia; order PFEM01; family JBDRBL01; genus JBDRBL01. The sequence goes on along the minus strand of JBDRBL010000011.1, from coordinate 16,317 downwards.
TTATTTGTTCGACAAAGGGAACAATATACTCTCCGCCGAATCCACCACATAAACCAAACTCATGTTCCAGTATTACCACATCAGCCCCAGATCGGTTGATATACTCCGCCGCCCGCAAATAAGAATTTAAACTATCCCGATTAATTTTGTATTTCACCTCCCAAGGATAATCCAACACCTCTTCGAGCTTGTGCAGGGCCATGATTTCAGCCAAAGCATAAGGATTCAACATATTTATCGCATTGGTTAGATCTTTTGTAAAAGTGGCAATTCCACACCTTCTTGGAATATAGGATGATACATATACCACCCTAATTGTTTTTCTTTTGACCGATATTGTCCCGTTTTTTGTCATGTTCACTTAATGTAAATTAACAACTCTGAGGCGATTTTCTCCGGAGCAAATTTATTCATGGCCCAAGGTCTCGCCTTACTTCCCAAAGCTTTTATTAACTCTTTGTTGGTCAATATTCTTTTCAATACCTTAGAAAGATCTTCCACGTTTGCCCTTGGTCCTCCTTTTGTCATTACCGACTGACAGAATAAGCCTCCGACTCCATCTTCCACCACCTCTGAAGTTGATGTCCCTTTCATAGTTACGACCGGCTTACCACATAATTGTGCCTCCACCAATGGCAATCCAAAACCCTCGCTTCTCGAACAAGCCACATAAATATCACAAACATTCATCAAACTTCTGATAAATTCTTTTGAAAATTCGCCGGAAAAATATCTAACCTTTTCCCACATTCCTCTTTTAATTACGATCTGGAGTTCTTCTATCGATCTTTGAAAACTTCCGGGAGATGGCCAAGTTTTAATAATATATATCCACGGTATCTTTTGATCCAGCAAACTCAACGCCTTTAAAATTTCTTGAGCACCCTTATTGGTTGCATCACCGCCGGTCGTAAATAAAACCGGTATTTTTTGTTGTTTTATTTTTGTCAAATCATAATTTGGAGGTATTTCTACCCCTTCCTCTCTAATTGATATAAAATTTAAGAAATTATCAAGGTCATCACTCGAAATTTCTTTCCAAAAGTCAGTATCAACAGTTTCATATAAAACATTTATTTTTTCTCGTTTAACCCCAAATTTCATAAACACATTTCGACAGTGATTGCTCGTTGTCAGAAAAAAATCCAAATTGTTTAACTCTCCAACAAAATCATCAACCCGATTATCAGAAACCAACCAGGGCAAAACTCTAAAACCTAATTGTTGAGGACGCCTCACTAGTTCAGGATATGAACGCCACGATCCTACCCCTACTACAATCGAAGGTCTGTATTCCAATATTTCCTTCTTCGGATATTTTTTGGTCACCCTGATCACTTTATTTTGCACCCTCAACTTACCTAATCCTTTCGATAAAGCTTTCGCCTGATTAATAAAACTGTATCCATCTCTAGCCACCAACAACAATATTTTAGTATTCATTATTTATATTTTATTAACTTTTAATTCTGCCAGCAATTCGGACAAAAACAACGATTTTGCCCCGATAGTCTTGTCGCCCGCCCCGTAATAAATATAAAGTCTTGCGTTTTTTACGATCGCCCCGGTGGGAAAGACAACATTATTGGTAATACCCTTTTTTTCCCAAGAAAATTTTGGTGAAAACAACGGTTCGGTCAATCTCCCGATGACTTTTTGTGGATTTTTGATATCAAGAAGAGCGGCCGCGGCATGATAGATCCTGCCCAAAGGAGTGTCTTCTACGGCATGATAAATAATCAACCAGCCGTCAGGTGTTTCAATCGGAGTGCAACCGCCGCCAACGTTGCGATTTTCAAACCAAAAAAGAGGATCAAGGACAATGTAATCACCCAAGTTCTTTAAATAATCACACCAGCGATCAGTCGTTAGTTCGGAAAAATTTTTAAAGGAAATAATTTGCATGCCGGGCAGGATTCGATGCAGAAGCGCAAATTTACCGTTAAATTTCCGAGGAAAAAGTGAAGCGTCTTTCTCAAATAACAGGACATCTTTGCCTTGTTTTTCTTTATAGACCATTTCAAACATGCTGTATCTCTCTCTGATTTTTGAATTGCGAAAAATATCTTCGGCAATATCGTAAGAAATTTTTGGAGAGATAATACCGCGTTTAACAAAGTGAGCCAAGTCTTTGCTGGTTGCGTAGGCAATAAGCGCGTTATTGCCATCATGGGCGGTGTAAAAAAGATAGTAAGTTCCTTCTAAAAAAGTAATTCTGGGATCTTCCACGCCCATTTTTTCGTAGTCGTATTCGGGAAACAAAACGGGTTGTGCAAGCCTTTTAACGACTTGGTTATCGATCAGCTGACAGTAACCGACGGAAGAAACATCCTTCCGATTAATTGCCCGATAGAACATGTGAGTAATGTCACCAATTTGAATACACCCCGGGTTCAAAACACCCTTGTTTTCAAACTCAAGATTTGTCTTCTCTAAAATTATGCCTTCGTCTTTGATTTTTAACATTATTTTAAAACCCTCCGCAACATTATATCAAAAGAGCGGGATAGGGGAATCGAACCCCTTTCTCCACCTTGGGAAGGTGGCATACTACCGGTGTACTAATCCCGCACAGATATATTTTACCACCAAAACACCACGCCTCTTATAGCACTAACGATGATTCTGGAGTCGCAGACTTCCCAGAATGACGGGTTTATCGCGGCAGAGTCAGCTCGTTGCCCGGATGAATCAGACCGGGATTGGCCAAGTTATTGATCTGGGCAATTTCCGTCCACCGAAAGCCGTCACCATAAGCCCGCAAGGCAATCTCCCACAGATTGTCGCCTCCGACAACGATGTAGCTGCTGCCCTCAATAACTCCATCGCTGGTTCCGCCGGAAATATTGTCGGCGGCCGGAATAGTTAATTTTTGGCCAGCGGATAAAAGATTTGGGTCAGCCAGCTGATTTTCCTGAGCAATTTTTGTCCAAGCATAACCGTCATGATAATATTCCTGGGCAATTTTCCAAAGAGTATCGTCAGTCTGAACCGTATAAACGTCTGGCTCCAACTCGGCGTTGGTGAGATTGCTTTCTTCTGTTTGATCGGCTGCTGTTTGATCGGCTTGGCCGGACGAGTTAGACCTGCCTTGGCGGAAAAAATTGACAACGATCGCGCCAATGACAAGAATAACAATCAAGCCCAAAAGAGTGCTGACATTAACTTCGTTTAGCTTCATTCGCTTGAGAAGCTTTTTAAAAAAAGCATTATTCATTGATAACCTCCTTTCTGGGCAGAAATGAGAGTCCTAGTATAACAAATATTCAGACTTAAAATAAAGGGGATCATTTCGGCTTTTCAAGACAATGCTTTAACATTCGTTTAATTCTTTTCCATCCTGCTGTGGTTTTGAAGTATTTTTCGGCTTCAAGGGCATCATCTTTGCATTTAAAGGCAGCATAATAAATAAGTTCGTAGGGAGTGTATTGTGTTGGATAAGCCTTTTTTTGAGATCTTTAGTTTGGCCCAAATACAATTTTTGGTTTTTTAAACTTTGAAGAATGTAAAAATAGTGCATGGTATCTTATGGCGTCCACAATCAGATAAATTGATTGTGGTTTACCACGTTCAGTTTACATGACGAGTGGCGGGGACGACGAGACTCGAACTCGCAACCTCTTCCGTGACAGGGAAGCGCTCTGGCCAAGTTGAGCTACGTCCCCCAACCGCCTTCGGTAGAATTGACTAGATATTAGCAAAAGATCAAAATCAAGTCAACATGAAATCAAGTGATGATCGTGAAAAGATCTAAAGAGGCTAATTGATCAAATAAATTACTCGATCAATAAATTTACTCAAAAGCCTTTTGGGCTTTTAGGGGGTTTTAAAAGGTGTTTTAAATATTGAAGTTATGATAGAATTAAAAAAGTTGTTGAAAGGAGGTGATTAAAATGTGGCTGTTTTTAATTTTGTTATTGGCCGGCGCGGGAATTTACGTGTGGTCGACTTATAACTCGTTGATAGCTCAAAAAACCCGAATTGGAGCCTCGCTTCAGGAAATTGGCAATCAGCTAAAAAGGCAAACAGATCTGATCCCTAATTTAATTGCTTCGGTGAAGGGTTATATCGAACATGAACAGGAAATTTTTGACAAGCTTACTCAGGCCCGACAGGGAGTTTTGACCGCAACCAGCAGCGGCGGCGCGCAGGAAATGATTAATGCCGGCAGTCAACTGCAAGCGGCTCTGGCACCGATTCGAGCGATTTTTGAAGCCAATCCGCAACTGCAGGCGGCGGAAACGGTGACTCAATTGATGGAAGAGCTGCGCGATACTGCGGATAAGGTAATGTATAGCCGCCGAACCTTGATTGATTTGACGGCAGATTATAATATTCGCTTGGCGGTGTTTCCCTCCAATCTGATCGCAAAAATCTTTCATTTTCTGACGGAGAAGGGTTTGACACTGCCGGAAGAAAAAGAATTTTTGAGCGTGAAAAGCGAGGAGTTGCAAACGCCGACGGTGAAGTTATAATGGGCGTATGATTAACGTCTACGAGAATTTGGACCAGAACAAACGAAAAAGTTGGTTGGTGGTCGCGGGCTTTTTCGTTTTTGTCACTCTGATCATTTATTTGGTCGGGCGGCTTTTTGGTTCCGGGCCGGAGATGCTCATTACCGCTTTGTTTTTTTCGCTGGCAAGCAGTCTGGCCGGTTATTGGTGGGGCGATAAAATTGTTTTGGCCACTTCGGGCGCGCGGCCGGCCAACAAAAAACGGGATTTTCTCTTTTATACCGTGGCGGAGAATCTGGCGCTGGGAGCAAATCTGCCGATGCCTCGACTGTACGTGATTGAAGATAGCGCTCCCAACGCCTTTGCCACCGGTCGCGATCCGCGGCACGCCACTATCTGCGCCACCAGTGGGTTGTTGGAAAAATTGGAGCGGACGGAGCTGGAGGGAGTGATTGCCCACGAGCTGTCCCATGTGCGTAATTATGATATGCTGCTGATGACGGTAGTGGCGGTTTTGGTGGGAATGATTACTCTCGTTGCCGATTGGCTGATCAGAACCCGGATGTGGGGCGGGGATGACAATGATCGAAGTCGGGGTGTGGGAGCCGCAATGATGGTTGTGGGTTTGTTCTTGGTCCTGCTTTCCCCCGTGATTGCACAATTGATCCAATTGAGTATTTCACGCAAAAGAGAATTTTTAGCGGATGCTTCGGGGGTGATGATCACTCGCTATCCGGAAGGTTTGGCGCGGGCATTGGAGAAGATTGCCGCCGACCGCGAGCCGTTGGAAGCCGCTAATAAGGCCACTGCCCACCTGTATATTAGTGATCCGTTGAAAAATCAGCGGAATGCGGTGGGTTGGTTTGCCTCGCTTTTTAGCACGCATCCGCCGGTGGCGGAGAGAGTGAAGGCATTGAGAAAAATGGAGTGAAAAATGGATGTGAAAAAAGTCGCCCGTTTGGCCAATTTAATTTTAAAAGAAGAAGAACAAGAAAAGTATCAAGACCAGTTGGAAAAAGTTTTGGATTCAGTTGCGATACTTGGCGAGCTGAAGACAGAAGAAGTTGAACCGATATATCAGGTAACTGATTTGGAAAATGTGACCAGAGAAGATGTAACCCAAAAATTTTCCATGCCGAGAGAGAATAAATTTTTTAAAGTAAAGGCGATTTTCCCTAATGAAGCTTAACGAATTAACCATTGAGGAAGCCAAAAAAGGGTTGAGAACGGGTAAATTTTCTTGCCAAGAACTGGTGAAGGCTTGTCTGGCGCGAATTGAGGAGGTTGACAGCCGGATAAAGGCTTTGGTGACAGTAACTGCGGCAGAAGCGCAGTCTCAAGCAAGATTGTGTGACCAACAAAAGGATTTCTCTTTACCCTTGGCGGGAATTCCTTTAGTGATAAAGGATAATTTCTGTACCAAAGGGGTTAAAACAACGGCGGCGGCGAAAATTCTCGCGGAGTATCTTCCTCCCTATGACGCCACGGTAATTAAAAGATTAAAAAGAGCCGGGGCGATTATATTGGGGAAAACCAATATGGATGCTTGGGCTCACGGTTCGTCAACCGAAACCTCGCAGTTTTTTACAACGAGAAACCCTTGGGATTTGACACGACTGCCCGGTGGTTCATCCGGAGGGAGTGCGGCGGCGGTGGCGGTGGACGAAACTATCGGGGCAATTGGTTCGGAAACGGCAGGTTCAATTCGCCAACCGGCAAGCTGGTGTGGCGTGGTGGGGTTTAAGCCGACTTATGGCCGGGTGAGTCGTTATGGCTTGATCGCGATGGCCTCTTCCCTTGATTGTCCGGGGTCAATCACCAAAACGGTTAAGGATGCGGCGGTAATTTTACAAGTTATAGCGGGAAGAGATAAAAAAGACGCGACATCCTCGGGACGAGCGGTGCCAAACTATCTTCAGAGAAACACGAAGCAGATAAAAAGACTGAAGATCGGCTTCTGTCCGGATTATTTAACACAGAATATCGACAAAAAGATCGTTGAGGCAACACGCCAAGCAATCACGGTTTTCAAAAAGGCCGGAGCAGAGGTAAAAGAAGTAAAACTTTTGGCGCCAAAATACGCCATGGCCGTTTACACGATTTTGCAACGATCGGAAGTTTCTTCCAATTTGGCTCGATATGACGGGATCCGTTATGGTTTGGGGCGGGCTCATTTTGGCGAGGAAGCGAAGAGAAGGATTATGTTTGGAACCTATGCTCTTTCGTTTGGTTATTATAATCAATATTATTTGAAAGCTCAAAAAGTGAGACGCTTGTTGATCGAAGATTTTCAGCGGGTTTTTCAAGAAATAGATGTTCTGATGGCACCGACGACCCCAACAACTGCTTTGCCGGTAGGGGCGACAAAAAACGAGCCCTTGTTTGGAGAAAAACAAGATATTTTGGTGGAACCAAGCGCTTTAGCGGGATTGCCGGGGATAAGTTTGCCGGCAGGCTTTGATGACAAGGCCTTGCCGATTGGGATACAAATAATCGGGCCGCAATTTAGTGAACCAATGTTATTGGAAGCGGCCAATTGTTTTGAACAAGAGACCAAATTTTACCAAAGAAAACCCAAACTATGAAAGATTATCGAGCCTTTTTGAGCGTCATTAGAAGTAAAAATTTTTTGTGTTTATGGGGCTCGCAGATTTTGTCCCAATTGACGGTCAATCTAATTAATTTTGTTATCATCCTGCGGGTTTTTGAGAGAACCCGTTCAACGGTAGCCGTATCGCTGGTATGGATTTTCTACGCAATTCCCGTGATTATGATTGGCCCGTTTGCCGGGACTTTAATTGATTTATGGGACAAGCGGCGAATCTTGATTTTAACGACTCTGGGAGAAGCAGTGGTGGTCTTGGCTTATCTGGCGGTTTGGGATAAAGTTTGGCCGATATATGCGATTATTCTCCTTTTTTCGCTCATTAACCAGTTTTATTTTCCCACCGAGGGAGCGACTTTACCCTCGACTGTTGTCAGAAAAACCCTGCCCTTGGCCAACAGTTTGTTTTTGTTTACCGTTTACGGAACCCTGTTGATCGGTTACAGTTTGGCGGGACCGTTGATTCGCTTGGTAGGGCGGGAGGTGCCGTTTTTGCTGGGAGCCGTGTTTTTGCTTTTGGCTTCGTATTCGGTATCGCAGCTACCAAGGGCAAAAAAAAGCAAAAAAGAAGTTAATTTTCAGGATTTTTTTGACCGATTCAAGGAAGGTTATGTTTTTATTCGTCAAGAGCCGCGAGTCCTGCTGCCTCTGATTCTGCTGGCTTTGGTACAGATGATTATTAGCTTGCTTTCGGTGCTGGCGCCGTCTTTCACCACGGAAACATTGAGAGCCAATTTACTCGATGCCGGAGTGATTTTGATTTTACCGGTGGGCTTGGGAGCCGTGGGGGCAATGCCGCTGGTGATTCGCTTGATGCGTCAGGGTGTTCGAAAAAAACATTTGATTTCCGCCGGGTTATTTGGCGGCGGCGGAGCGATATTATTGCTGGCCTTGGTTATCTACCGTTTTACGGCAATCAAGATCGCCTTGGCGTCATTGATTATGACCGGGTTAGGAGCGAGTTTGATAACCTTATTAGTTCCCGTCCAAACCTTGATTCAAGAAATTACCCCGGCGGTTCTGCGGGGACGAGTCTTTGGGGTTTTGGGCTTTACCGTAACTTTGGCTTCAATTTTGCCCGTATTGTTTGCCGCTTCGGTAGCAGATATTTTAGGGGTAAATGTGATTCTAACGATTATTGCTTTATTAATTTTGGCGGTTGGGTTTTACAGCCGGCGGGAGTTTTATGAAATTTACACCCATCATCGGACTTGAGGTTCATTTAGAGCTGAAAACCGCAAGCAAAATGTTTTGCGGCTGTCCGGCGGCACATTTTGGTAAATTGCCCAATACCCAAACCTGTCCGGTATGTTTGGGTTTGCCGGGCGCCCTGCCGGTACCCAACCAAAAAGCAATCGAGTGGACAATTAAATTGGGTCTAGCCTTGAGAGGGAAAATTCCCCGCATCAGCAAATTTGACCGCAAGAATTATTTTTATCCCGATCTGCCTAAGGGCTATCAGATCAGCCAGTACGATCGGCCGCTTGTTTTGGGTGGTCAACTAGCAGGTGTTCGTCTTCGTCGGGTGCACTTGGAAGAAGATACGGGCAAGTTAATCCACGAAAAAGATGCCACCCTAATTGATTTTAATCGTTCGGGTGTGCCGCTGGTGGAAGTGGTTTCCGAGCCGGATATTAATAGGGCGGAAAAAGCCGATGAGTATTTGAAAAAACTGCAACGCCTAGGGCGTTTTTTGAGCATTACCGACGCGGAGATGGAAAAAGGCCAGATGCGTTGCGAGCCAACAATTAATCTGAAAGCGGAAGAGGGTAAAAAGGTTTATTACACGCCACTGGTAGAAATTAAAAATATTAATTCTTTTCGCTTTGTCCAAAAAGCTCTGGCCTATGAGATAAAGCGACAGCAGGAAGAATTTGTAAAAACCGGTGTGATCAAACAGGCAGGCAACAAAACCACTCGAGGCTGGGACGAAAAAAAACAGATAACTTTTTTGCAGCGGGCCAAAGAAGAAGCGGCCGATTATCGCTATTTTCCCGAACCGGATATCCCGCCGATGCGTTTTACCACAGAAGATATTGAAAAGATTCGCACGACTTTGCCGGAGTTGCCGGAGCAAAAACGGGAACGGTGGCTCAAAGAACACAATCTAAGTGAATATCAAATAGAGATCTTGCTGGATCGCTATGAAGAATTTGAGCAAAAAATTAAAGAATTTAAAGACGTTAGCCCGAAAGATATTGCCAATGCCATTATCAATAAAAGGCCAATCATTTCGTCTGTAGGGGCACATCACGATGTGCCCGTTGAGCCGATGGTGAAAGAGATTTTAGCTCAAAATCCAATTGTTATTGAACAATACCGGGCCGGTAAAACTACGGCAATCGAATTTCTGGTCGGGCGGGTGATGAAAGCAACTAATGGCCAAGCCGAGGCGAAAAAAGTAAGAGGGGAATTGCAGAAACAGCTAACGGCGTCTTAAATGCTTGTCGATAACAAACCTCATCGCCGCTCCGTTCGTTTAAAGACTTGGGATTATTCAACTCCTTGGTATTATTTCACCACCATTTTCGAAAATACATCCATGACAATCCCCGGAACTGGGAAGAGGATGAAGAATTTATGTTTTGATCCTTTTATTTTTTCGCCGAAGATATTAAACTCTTTTTAGGGGTAGGAAAATATGGCTGATTTTGTGCATCTTCATGTTCATTCGGAGTATTCGCTGTTGGATGGGTTACCCAAAATTAAAAAATTGGTGGCTCGGGTCAAAGAGCTGGATATGAAAGCCGTGGCCTTGACCGATCACGGCGTAATGTACGGGGCAATTGAATTTTACAAAGAGTGTTTGACGCAGGGAGTAAAACCGCTAATTGGTTTAGAGGGTTATATGGTGACGGGAGACCATAAAGAAAAACAAAGCAAGGCGGACAGAGAAAACCTGCATCTGGTGTTGTTGGCGCAAAATTATGAGGGCTATAAAAATCTGATGTGCTTGTCGACGATTGCTTACCTGGAAGGGTATTACTACCGGCCGCGTTTCAGTCGAGAACTGCTGCGGCAATATCATCAGGGACTGATTTGCTTGTCCGCCTGTCCCAAAAGCGAAATTGGCCGCGACTTGCTCGAAAATGGATACGACAAGGCTAAAAAAACGGCTCTTTGGTATCAAGAGATTTTTGGGGAAGGAAAATATTATTTGGAAATTCAGCGTCACCAGTACGGCAATTTTATCGACCGGGCGCCGGCGGCTAAAGTCGCCGACGACCTTCGACGGAGGGAGAAACAGGAAAAGATTTGGGTAGAAGGCTTGGTCAAATTGAGTCGGGAGCTGGGAATTCCTTTGGTGGCAACCAACGATGTGCACTATCTGCGGCAGGAGGATGCGTCGGCCCAGGATATTCTCGTCTGTGTGTCAACCAACAAGCGGCTGGCGGATCTTGAGCGTCTGCGTTACGTTGACGCGCCAACCTTCCATCTGCGTTCGGAAAATGAAATGAGAGGGCTTTTTCCAGAGTGGCCCGACGCTTTAACCAACACTCAAAAAATAGCCGAACAAGTCGAAGTGAAAATTGAATTAGGCAAGTGGTATTTTCCCCGTTTTCCGATTCCCAAAGGGAAAACAGCCGCTAGTTATTTGTGCAGACTGGTCGAAAAACGGACGACAACTCGCTATCCCCAAATAGACAAGGAACTGCGAAAGCGCTTGGATTTTGAGTTGGAAGTAATCGTCAAAAAGGGCTATGCCTCATATTTTCTGATGATGGCCGATTTGGTGAATTGGTGCCGCGAGAACAAGATTGCCACGAACACGCGAGGTTCGGCCGCGGGATCCGTTGTCTCGTTTATTTTAGGAATCACAACCGTAGATCCGATTCATTACGGCCTGCCTTTTGAACGTTTTTTGAATCCTTTTCGACCGAAGCCGCCGGATATCGATCTGGATGTGGCTGATAACCGACGGGAAGAGGTGGTGGCCTATATTGTGGCGAAGTACGGTCAAGAGAAAGTGGCGCAAATTTGCACTTTTGGTCGCATGCTCGCCCGAGCGGCCGTTCGGGATGTCGGCCGGGTAATGGGTCTGCCTTATTCTTACCCGGATAAAATTGCCAAGTTAATCCCGCTGGGATCGCAGGGTTTTCCGATGACGATTGACAAGGCTTTGGAAAGCGCGCCAGAATTGAAATCGCTTTACGATACCGAGAAAGATGCCCGGAAGCTATTGGAATACGCCCGACAGATTGAGGGCAATGCTCGGCATGCCTCGGTACACGCGGCGGGAGTAGTTGTCTCGCCTCAAGTTATTACCGATTATACCCCGCTGCAGCTGGAGCCAAAAGGGACCAAAACAATCACCCAATATGAAATGCACGCCTGTGAGGAAGTGGGTTTGGTGAAATTTGACGTTTTGGGAATCAGAAACCTCTCGATTTTGGGAGCGGCGGTAGAGATTATTGAAAAAACCAATCAAGTCAAAATTGACCTTATCAATTTGCCGCAAAATGACAAAAAAACTTTTGAAATGCTGGCGCGAGGGGAAACGATGGGCGTTTTTCAACTGGGTGGCAGCGGCATGACCAAATGGCTGAAGGAGCTGAAACCAAATCGTATTGAAGATATTATGGTAATGATCGCCCTTTTTCGACCCGGACCAATGGCCAATATTCCGGAATTCATCGCCCGTAAAAACGGCCAGCGCAGAGTGAGCTACCTGCATCCCAAAATGAAAACGTTTTTGGAAAAATCTTACGGCCTTCTGGTTTATCAGGAGGACGTTCTGTTTACGGCCTTAGCGTTGGCGGGTTACAGCTGGGAAAGCGTCGACAAACTGCGAACGGCTATCGGCAAAAAGATTCCCGAGGAGATGGCCAAGCAGCACGAAATTTTTGTGGAAGGCTGTCAGAAAACATCCGGGATGAAGCGGCAGGAAGCGGAAGAGATCTGGGAGTTATTCGTGCCGTTTCAAGGTTACGGTTTTAACAAGGCGCACGCGGCTTCTTACGGAATTGTTTCTTATCAGACGGCTTATTTGAAAGCACATTACCCGGTTGAGTATATGACTGCGCTGTTGACGGCCGAGAGCAATGATCTGGATAAAGTGGCAATGGCAATTGAGGAGTGCCGGCGCATGAAGATCTCGGTATTGCCGCCGGATATTAATAAATCGGAAATTGGTTTTACGATTGAAGGCCGGAGTATTCGTTTCGGTTTGTCAGCCATCAAAAATGTGGGCGAAGTGGCAATCAGAGTGATTCTGGTGGAAAGAGGGAAGGAAGAATTTAAAACGCTGACGGATTTTTGCCGGCGGGCAGATGGCCAGAAAGTAAATAAAAAAGTTTTGGAAAGTTTGATTAAAGTCGGAGCAATGGATCGTTTTGGCAAGCGCTCGGCGCTGTTAGCGGCATCGGATAATATCCGCGGCAAGGCAAGCAAGGCCCAAAAAGAATCGGCCAGCGGTCAGACAAGTTTGTTTAGCCGGGAAGAGATTAAAATGGAAGTGGTGAGCAATGATGCTTTGCCGGAGATGGAAGAACTGCCGCGGCGGGAAAAGTTAAGTTTGGAAAAAGAACTGTTGGGGCTGTATCTGACCGAACATCCGTTGAAAGAGGCGCTGGAGCAAGTGGCAACACTGCACATGCTTAAAATTGGCGATTTGAAAGGTAAGGAAAACCAGCGGGTAAGAATTGGCGGGATGATTAGCGATTTGCGCATCGTCACAACGAAAAAAACTAATCAGGAAATGGCTTTTGCCAGAATAGAAGACGAGAGCGAATCAATTGAGGCGGTAATTTTTCCTAAAATTTTTAGTGAAAATCGGGCGCTGTGGGTTAAAGATCGGGTTTTGATTATTCATGGCCGGGTTGAAAGACGGGAGGAAAAGCTGTCATTTTTGATCGATACGGCCCTTCCCTTGGAAAAGGCGGACAGGGAAACGGATCGGGAAGTGCGGATTCCGGCCTCAATTTCGCCCAATAAATTAATTCAATTAAACAAACTTTTGAAGGAAAATACCGGTGAAGACAAGATCACACTGGTTTTTTTTAACGAAAAAGGAGAGGAGAGGCGGATGCCTTTGAGTTTTGGAGTTAACTACGGAAGCGAATTAATCAGAAAAATAAAAGAAATCCTTAGTGATTGAAAAACAGGCATTAATCGTTTAAAATACGCTCATGGCAAATCAGGTGACAATCAAAGAAGTTAATTTTAAGGTGGGCGATACGATTGTGGTTCAACAAAAAATCAAAGAAGGCGATAAACTTCGAGTCCAGCCCTTCGAGGGAGTTGTTTTGGCAATCAAAAATCGGGAAGAAAATAAAACTTTTACGGTACGCAAAATTGCCAGCGGCGGGATTGGCGTGGAACGAATCTGGCCCGTCAACTCGCCCTGGATTGAAGGAATTAAAATAAAGAGGGCAGGGCGGGTTCGCCGCGCTAAACTCTACTATCTGCGGAAGCGGGTAGGCAAAGCGGCAACAAAAATCAAGGCGGCAAAAACTCCACTTAAGACCAAACTGGCGGTGAAGAAGAAAAGCGCAAGTAAAGTCAAGACCCAAAAAACAAATAAGGCTTAAATAGTTAAATCTCGGCGGTACCGGTTAGGCCAAGGCGAAGATTGTCGACGACAGAAAGCTTGATTTGGAGAGAGAAATAATTATTTTTAATAAGAAGGGGATTGACTTGCTCAATTTGACCGTCAAAAGCTTGACCCGAAAAGGCTTTAAGAGAAATTTTGGCGGCTTGACCCAAAGTAACCTGATTTAGATTTTCTTCCGGTAACAAGGCTTCAAAATAAAAAGAAGTGGGATCAATCAAAATAATCACAAAACCAGCGGGAGTAATATTGTCACCCGCAGCGGCCGCATCCATTTCGACAACCAAGCCACCAATCGAAGCGGTTAGTTGAGTGGCATTCAAGTTGCATTTGGCAATTTCGACGTTTTTAACGCTGATATCCAGCTCGTCCTGCGATCTTCTCTTGTCATATTCGGAAAGATTCTGTTTTTGTTGTTCGTCAAATTCGGCACGCTGGCGATCATATTGCTTGAGAGCGCGATCCAAATAGGCCTGCAGTTCGATGCTTTCCAAAACAGCCAGCACTTGGCCTTTTTTTACCTGATCTCCAAGACGGCAATTAATGGCGGCCAGCCGACCGCTGATGCTGAATTTGGCCAATGATTTAACTTCGGCCTGAATCGTGCCTTGGAGAGTCATAAGTTGATGATAACAGATATTTTTGTGTTAGCATATGGAGTTGACCGGAAGATCGGGTTTAATGAGTTTGGCTCAAAAGTACCAAAATACGGAAGGAAAAAAAATTTTAAGAGTGTCTTCCCAAAAAACTCCAGAATTTCCCAATCTTTCTCCATATCTATCATTAAAAGATTTGGGGTATACCGAGGGGGCACATAGTAAAGCAGAAAAATTAGCGGAAGAATTCTTCGAGAGCATGCCTGAACCACCGGACAAAGTTTTGATTGCCGGGGGTGCAGACGGTGGGACCTTAGCAATGGGAAAAATTATTGCTTTTGCAAAAAAAAGAGCTAGAGAGGTTGAATACACCACCATAGTTCATTACCCTAATTAAAGTTGTCTTAATTGCCTCTGTGGCAAAATTTTGGTAAAATGCCCTTGCTTTGACAATTTCCGCCAGCTGGCGGATTGGGTCCGTAGCTCAGCCTGGTTAGAGCACCTGCCTTTTAAGCAGGGTGTCGTGGGTTCGAATCCCACCGGACCCACCACGTTCATGTAAACTGAATGTGGCCCCGTCGTCTAGCGGTCTAGGACATTGGGTTTTCATCCCAAAAATCAGGGGTTCAAATCCCCTCGGGGTCACAAAAAAAGAAATCGAAGATTCGCAAGGTGGGGCGCTCGCAACGCCCCCGCCCGTTGCGAGCGTCCTAAAGGCATAATTCAAATTCGCCGAGAGCCGCTGGTTCATTAAAAAGAAGTTCGAGCCGACTTTTTTTGCCATGATTGATAAATCATGGCAATTATTTTTTGCGCGCGCGATTTTTCTCTCACTTCGTTCGAGAAGGGAAAGGATTTATAGTGTTCCTTGCCCCGCCTACGGGCACAAATTTACTCCCTTATATTTTAAAATAATTTATTCATTAAAACCACACGCAAAGTTTAAAAAAGAAAATCCACTCTTAGGATCATCTACACGCACTTCGTAAGTGATTGGAAAGTTTCTCTTATGAAAACGCCGGAATACTTCTATTGCTTGATTTCCAGCATTAGGCCGACTACTTCTATAAGTCTTTGATACTTTATAAAGTCCACAAAACGTGGTAAGCGGAGGATCTTCGAATAATTCTTCTACCATTTCTTCTATTGCATTATGACTTGCTTGTTGGGCAAAAGACCCAAGTTGGGTAACTATGCGATCAGCTCTATCTTTAGACTCCTGTTGGAATCGCAAATTAGGATCAATATTTCTTTGTTTTGACGGAGCTATCATACATCGAGATAAAAACCAACCTTCATTTCCAACTGTATTCGCTCCCCAATATAAAAATTTCTTATATTGTTCATATGGAGATTTTCTATCAAGATTCGGATATTGATATGCGTCAACCATCCACATGTTAAGAATATCTCCTATGACTATTTGTGGTTGTGTTTTAGGAGTGTAACCCAAAATATTTTCTTCAAGTAAATCCACGCCTCCTGACCAATTAAAATACCCTCCGTTTTGCATATGTTGTAATGTCGTAATTGGTACTGGAGATTTATCCACTAGTGTAACATGCGTGTTTTGCCAGTTCTTTTTTCTGCACCATGCTAAAACGGATAGTAGGCTATTGGGAGAAATTGCACCGACTACTAGCACTTCTTTTGGTTGACGTATATTAATTGGAAATCTGTCTATTAATCTGAGTAATCCATTGACTCCTGTAATTTCACCTTGATTGGCTACAAAATGATTTGGGGATAACTCAGTTATATCGTCTGTATCTAGAGTGGGATTGTGATCTTCTAATTTTCGCAAATTACCACACATCGCCATATAGCGTTCCGGGTATTCTCTTGGGTCACCACCAGTTTTCAAAGCTATGTTTTCATTCCATCTTAAAAATCCACGATTACTCACCCTTATCATATTTCCCCATATTTGTTGTTCAGGAATCATATAGTTAATTAGATTGCTAATATGCGTAATTATACCATTTTTATGCAGCTTCCATAAAATTATTGTATTTCTTGAAAAAGATTTGCTATAGTTATTGTGGAACCAGTTTTTTACAGATTGCTTTTTTAATGGGGCACTCGTCAGTGAAGAGCAATCTGAACTGGTTC
>JBDRBL010000010.1:0-40459 GCA_043822685.1 Candidatus Shapirobacteria bacterium | reverse complement strand
ATAAAAACGGTCGAGCCTTGTCGCCAGCGATCGCCGGTGACAAAATAAAAAATCGTTTTTATAATTGGTGGCTGGATTTTAAACTTTGGCTGGTGAACAGCGCCGGTTTGAGTCCCTTTTGGTTTTGGCGAAAGATGTTTTATCGGTGGGCGGGTTTAAGGATTGGTCAGAATTCGAAAATTCATGTTTTTGCCCGCTTTTTTGACCCCAGAAATATTATCATTGGTCGGGGGAGTGTGGTAGGCGAGTCGATCTTTTTGGATGGGCGGGACAGGCTGGCTATCGGTGATCATGTTGATATTGCCACGGGAGTAATGATTTATAATTCAGAGCATCAGATTGATGATCCGGAGTTCAAGGCGATCACTGCGCCGGTGGAGATTGACGATTATGTTTTTATTGGTCCGCGGGCAATTATTTTGCCGGGCGTAAAAATTGGTCGAGGAGCGATAATTGCGGCGGGGGCGGTGGTAACCAGAGATGTTTTGCCGGGCGAGGTTGTTGGCGGGGTGCCGGCCAGAAAAATTAAAGAAAGACAGTTGAAAGATTTACATTATCGTCTAGGCAGGACCCGCCTTTTCCAATAATCAGATGGAGCTTTCCGTAATTGTGGTTAATTGGAATACTCGTTCGTTGTTATTGGATTGTTTGCGATCAATTTTTGATCAAACCAAGGGAATTAGTTACGAAGTTTGGGTGGTGGACAACGCCTCAACCGATGATTCCGTTTTGGAGGTTAAGCGCCTCAAGCAAAAAATCAAAAATCTTTTTTTGATTGAAAACAAAAAAAATTTAGGCTTTGCTCAAGCCAATAATCAGGCGATTAAGCAAGCCAACGGCGATTTTGTCTTGCTTTTGAATTCCGACACCAAACTTATCGGGAATGCTTTGGAAAAGATGATTAATTTTGCTCGAAAGAATTCTCGGTTAGGGATTTTAGGGCCAAGATTATTAAATCGAGATAAAACTTTCCAGCCATCGGTGGCGCCATTTTATTTTTTGGCCAATACTTTTCTGTCTTTGTTTGGGGGCGATCGCTTCTTGCGCTCTTCGCCTTTGATAGCCAAAAAAGTTGATTGGGTTTCCGGTTCTTGTTTTTTGATCAGAAAACAAGTTATCGATAAAACTGGCGGCTTGGATGAGAATTTTTTTATGTATTTGGAAGAAATGGAGTTTTGCTATCGGGCTCAAAAAGCGGGTTTTCAAACTTGGTTCTATCCCGGAGCAAGTGTTTATCATCTGGTTAGAGGCAGTTCTCCCGCCGGTCGGCAGCAGGTTATTTGGTGGACGTATAAAAGTTTTATTTACTTTTACCAAAAACATTTTGCTCCTTGGCAGTTGATCATGTTAAAATGGCTCTTGCGACTCAAAGCACTTGCTGGCTGGTTTTGGGGAGCAATTACCGGCAATCCGGAGCTCAAGATTACTTATGAGAAGGCTTTTAGGCTGGTTCGATAAGCATTTTTTACAATTTGGGGTGGCTTTTCTTTTGCTTTTGATTCCGCTCTATCCCAAACTGCCCTTGATTGAGGTGGAGCATACTTGGGTTTATATTCGTTTGGAAGATTTCGCCGTGGCTTTGTTGACTTTTTTTTGGCTGATTCAAATCCGGCGGAAAAAGCTAAATTTTCGTGTTCCCCTTTGGTCATTTATTGCTTTTTTTTGGTTCGTGGGGGGGATTTCCCTACTCTTTACTTTTTTGGTTTTACGTCAACACTTGGCCAACTTTTTCCCTCAAGTCGCTTTTTTGCATTATTTGCGCCGAATTGAGTACTTGGTTGTGTTTTTAATTGCCGCTTCGAGTATCAAAAGCGGAAAAACGCTTCTCATTTATTTAAAAACGGCCGTAGTGGCCTTGATGGGTGTTTCTCTCTACGGTTTTGGTCAAAGATTTTGGGGTTTTCCCGCCTTTTTAACCATGAATGAAGAGTTTGCCAAGGGCACGCCCCTCTATCTGGCGTCGAGTTCGCGGCTGACCTCGACCTTTGCCGGTCATTATGATCTGGCCGCCTATCTGGTTTTGATTTTGCCTTTGTTTGTGGGTATTTTTTGGGGAGTGAAAAGATGGTGGGTAAGAGGGTTATTGTTGTTATTGGTGTTATTGGGTTATATCTTACTGCTTTTAACGGCTTCGCGAGTTTCTTTTGTGGTTTATTTGGTGGCGGTAAGCGTGGTTTTGGGGATGCAGCAGAAAAAGAGATGGATTGTGCCGGTAATCGTCACAAGCTTGGTGTTGATGAATTTGGTCAATGGTGTTTCACAGCGTTTTGATAAAACTTTTCGGGTAGAGCGGGTGGTTTATGATGCGCGAACGGGGAAAGCAATTGGCAAATTGGAGGAGTTGCCTTTGCCGGACGAATTGTCGACGGCAGTTATTCCTCAAGAGCCGGAATTTGAAGACCTGCCTTTGGGGAGCAGTTATTTAAATCTGCCCATTATCCAAAACAGGGCACCGGAATCAACCAGTACCGCGCTAATTAAAAAGACAATGATGGTTGATCTCAAGACGGCCAGTAGCGCCGCGGAAATTGCGACGATTTCGGGTGAATTTTTGATTAAGCGGGCCATCGTTTATGACATTTCTTTTACTACTCGTTTTCAGGGGACTTGGCAGCGAGCGCTGAAAGCTTTTCGACAGAGCCCGATTTTGGGGACGGGTTATTCCTCAATTGGCCTAGCTTCGGATAATAGCTACCTTCGTGCTTTGGGGGAAACGGGAATATTGGGCTTGCTGGCCTTCCTTTCCTTGCTGGGCGCTTGGTGGTTGTTAGTTAGTCAGGGACTGAAAGGTATTAGGCCGCCTTTGATAAGAGGTTTTTTGATTGGGATTAGCGCGGGGGGGCTGGGATTGGCATTAAATGCTTTACTGATTGATGTTTTTGAAGCCTCGAAAGTGGCTTTGAGCTTTTGGTTGTTGGCGGGAATTGCGGCGGGGGTGATTCACTGTTATTTACCCGTTCGCCCGAAATTGAGAGAAGAAGTGTATTTTTTGCTTAAAAAGCCTTTTTTTTGGTTGGTGATAATTATTCTGGCCTGGTTAGTTTTATTTTTGCCGGCGGCTCAAAATTACTTTACCGGTGATGATTTTACTTGGATAAGGTGGGCCGCTCAATCACGCTTTGATGATTTGTGGGGCTATTTTGTTTCCTCACCCGGTTTTTTCTACCGACCTTTGGTAAAAGTTTATTTTTGGCTGGTTTATCCGATTTTTGGCCTGCAACCGGCAGGTTATCATCTGGTTGATTTCGGCTTGCATTTGGGAGTAGTTATCGCTGCTTTTTATTTAGCTTATTTATTGACCCGTCAGCGCTTTGTTGCCGTCAGCGTTGCCTGGCTGTTTCTGCTTTCACCCGCCAATCACGAAGCGGTTTTTTGGGTTGCTTCAACTTCTCACCTTTGGGCAAGTCTTTTTTACTTTTGGGGCATGATTGCTTACGTACGCCTTAGCCATGTTCGCTCCAAAAAAAGGTTCCTGTTTTATCCCTTGGTTGTGCTGGCGTTTGTTTTTGGTTTGGTTTCGCACGAATTGGTGTTGACATTTTTGGCGATGATTATTGCTTATGATGTCGTCTTAGGCCGCTTCGCTTGGTATAAATATGGAGGCTGGCTGGTTCTTGCCGGGGCGTATTTATGGTTAAGAAATGGGGTAGCGCAGGCTCATTGGTTAAGCGGTGATTACAATTACAATCGGGCCAATTTTGTTTTTAATTGGCTGGGGAATTTGGGCGGTTATTTGGGAGTAGTGCTGGCGGGAAGCCGTTTTATCGTCTGGTACGATATAGGCCGGGATTTTGGTCGCAGTCACAAGATTTGGCTTGGAGTAATTATTCTTATTTTGGCGGTTATCTTTTTAAGATTAATTAAAAAACTTTTTCATAATAGAATTTTACTTTTTGGTTTGATTTGGATGATCGTATTATTGTCGCCGTTTTTGGGTTTGGGCAATCTTTCCGAGCGCTATGTTTACGGGGCCCAATTTGGTCTTTTTCTCTTTATTGCCCGGATGTTAAGTTTTTTAAACCGAAAAATGGCGATCTTGATCGTTTTTCTGCTTTCCTGTTTTTACACTCGTGAGTTGATTGATCGACGGGGAGAGTGGTATCAAGCCGGCGAAACCGCTAATAAAATTCTTTTGACTCTGCCTTCTAACTATATTAGTTTTGAAGGACCAACCTATCTCCATTTTGTTAATGTTCCCCTTAGATATAATCGCAGCTGGGTCTTTCCGGTCGGCCTAGATGATGGACTGTGGTTTATTTATCGGAATGACGAGATTCAAGTTTTTCGCGACAGTGATGTCGAGCTGGCTTTGGATGCCGTGACGGGTCAGGTTAACAGCCACGTTTTTGTTTTTGAAGATAACCAGCTTAAAGAGGCGAAAAGATGAAAAAAATCGCTCTTGTTTTACTTGTTTTGCTGGCTTTCAGTTTGCGTTTATACCGGATCAATTCGCCTTTGCTGGATTGGCATTCTTGGCGGCAGGCGGACACCAGTGCTGTTTCACGCAATTTTGTCAAAGGAGGCTTTGATCTTCTTCATCCCCGTTTTGACGATCTTTCCAACATTGCTTCGGGGAAGGATAATCCTGCCGGTTATCGCTTTGTCGAATTTCCTTTTTATAATTTTTTCCAAGCGGCGGCTTATAAAATTTTCGGCAGGTTCAGTTTAGAAATTTGGGGTCGATTGGTTTCTATCGTTTTTTCTTTGAGTTCACTGCTTTTTTTGTTTGGCATTGCCAAGTATTTTTGGGGTGAGCGGATTGCTTATTTAAGCGCTCTCTTTTGGGCGATTTTACCCTACAATGTTTATTACGGCCGAGTGATTTTACCCGAGCCGATGTTGGTTTTTGCCGGTTTGGGGATGATTTATTTTTTTGTCAAGAAAAGTATTTGGCCCAGCCTGATCTTTGCCGTTATTGCTCTTCTACTTAAGCCCTTTATTGCTGTCTATTTTTTACCTTTGGCTTATTTGGCCTATCGGCGTAAAGACCGGCGATTTTTTCTTTTTATTTTCTCTTTTTTGTTTTTGGCGATTTGGCGCTGGTGGGCAGGACATTTTCAGGTGGGAGTGCCGGTAAATCTTTGGTTGTTAAACGGCAACGGTATTCGTTTTAAGGGGGCTTTTTTTTACTGGTTGTTTGCTGAAAGAATCGGCCGATTGATTTTGGGTTATTGGGGTTTGGTATTATTGGGCTTTGGCTTGGCCGTTAAAAGAGTTGGGAAAGAGGGTCTTTTTTTACTAACCTGGTTAGTCGGGGTAATACTTTATTTATTTATTGTTGCCACCGGGAATGTCCAACATGATTATTATCAAATAATTTTACTGCCCGTAATTTGTCTTTACCTCGCCAAGGGTGCCGATTATCTTATCTCTACTCATAGCTACTTACTCTTGGCGATTAGCTTCCTTTTTATGTTGTCCTTTTCCTGGTACCAAATACGGGATTATTTTAACTTCAATAATCCTGTCGTGGTTGAGGCGGGCAGAGCAGTTGACCGACTTGTTCCCCCGAACGCCAAAGTAATTGCCCCGTACGGTGGAGACACGGCGTTTTTGTATCAGACCAATCGACAGGGCTGGCCAGTGGGGATTGAGATTGAAAAGATGATTGACAAGGGGGCCCAATACTATATCAATTTTAATTTCGGTCCGGAAACAGATTGGCTGGAAAATACTTATCGGGTTGTTGAAAAAAATAATCGTTGGATTTTAATTGATTTAACCGAGAAAAAATGAAAATTCTTTTTTTGACCTACGATGTGCCTTATCCCCTAAATTCCGGAGGGAAGATTAGGGCTTATCATCTGCTTAAAAGTTTAGCCCAAAGAAATCAGCTTACGCTTTTTTCTTATTATCGAAGCGAAGATCAAAAAAAGTATCTTGGCGAGTTGGAAAAATATTGTTCTCAAATTTTTCTCTTCAAACGCCGCAAAGCCTGGTCCTGGCAGAATTTTTGCCTGACTTTTTTGATGCCTTTTGCGGCGGCGGGTTATTATTCTTCTCAACTGGAAAAAGAATTGAAAAAAGAACTTGCCGGAGGTAAATATGATTTGGTTCACTTTGAGTCGTTTTACCCCGCCTTGTATTTGCCGACAGTAAAAAAGCTGGGTTTAAGAACAGTGCTGGGCAATGAAAATTTGGAGTATTTGGTTTATCGGCGTTACGCAAATTCACAGCCAAGATGGCTAAGATCAATTTTAAGTTTAGAAGTTGAACGACTGTGGCGTTTTGAGGAGAAGCTTTGGCGATTAGCTGATTTAAATCTTCAAGCTTCAAAGAGTGATGCTTTGGAAGTGGAAAAAATAACCGGTAAACCTTGTTTGGTGGTGGCTAATGGGGTTAATTTTGAAAAGTATCAAACAGTTGATTATCACCAGAATCGGAAAGCAATTATCTATGTTGGGAATCTGGTTTATCCGGCAAACACTGATGCTGTTGGGTTTTTTCTGGAAAAGATCTACCCCAAGATCAGGAAGCGGGTCGAAGGGGTGAAGTTTATTTTGGTCAGCGGTTATGAACCAAGATGGCTCAAGCGTTATATTAATGATCCGTCGATTGAGTATTTTAAAGATACGATGACACCGGCCGCGCAATTGCTTTTGCAAGCTGATGTTTTGGTGGCACCCATGCGCATTGCCAGCGGAACTAATATTAAGATTTTGGAGGCAATGGCGGCTGGTTTGCCGGTAGTCACGACTTCAATTGGAGCCGAAGGTTTGAAAGTGACTAATCAGGGGAATATTATTATCGCTGACCGACCAGAAGAAATGGCCGATTTGACGGCCAAACTTTTGACAAATCAGCCCTTGAGAGAGAAAATTGGCCGCAAAGCCCGTCAAACAATAGAAGACAATTATGATTGGTCAAAAACAACCCAAGGGTTGGATTTGGCTTATCGGAAATTAATAAATGGCAAAACTTGATCTTTCTATCATCATTCTTAATTACAACACTTGTGATTTGTTACGGGCATGTTTGCAGTCGGTAAATCGTTCCATTCTTGGTGAGTATCGGATTGAGGTAATCGTGGTGGACAATGCTTCTCGTGATGGTTCGGCCCCGATGGTGGCAAAAGAGTTTCCCGAAGTTAGTCTGATTAAAAGCTCAAAAAATCTGGGCTTTGCCGCTGGCAACAATTTAGCGATTGCCCAAATAAAAGGCCGCTATGTTTTGTTTTTGAATCCGGATACTTTAATAGAAAAAGAAACTTTGAAAGTAATGCTTGACTTTATGGAAAAACAATCACAAGCGGCGCTTTCAACTTGTCGAGTCGAATTGCCTAACGGAGAAATTGATAAAGGTTGTCATCGGGGCTTTCCTACGCCTTGGAATGCTTTTTGTCATTTTTCCGGCTTAGAAGAAATTTTTCCCAGAAATCGCTTATTTGCCGGTTATCTTTTAGATGGTCGTTTAACTAATCGGATTCACCAAATCGATGCCTGCGTGGGCGCTTTTTTATTGATTAGGCGTGAGTGGGGTGATCGGGTTGGTTGGTGGGACGAAGATTATTTTTGGTACGGTGAGGACTTAGATTTCTGTTATCGAGTTAAACAGGCTGGGGGCAAAATTTTTTATGTACCCAAAACAAAAATGATTCACTATAAGGGCGCTTCTTCAGGAATGAGAAAACATCAAAATTTGGCGCCGGTGGCGAAAGAAGTCCGTATTCGAGCCGTCAAAGCCTCTGTTCAAGCGATGAGGATTTTTTATCAGAAGCACTATCAAAGAAAATATGGCAGGTTGGTTTTGTGGCTGGTTTTGGCAGGAATTAATTTGCTGGAAAAAATTAGAGAGAGGCGGATGAAATGAGAATTGTTCTTGACGCGCGGATGTATGGTCTGGAAAATGCCGGTATTGGCCGGTATGAAATTAATCTAATTAGGTCTTTGGTAAAGCTCGACAAAAAGAATCATTACCTAATTTTGCTCCGCCAAAAATACTTTAACTCCTTGAGTTTTGAAAATAAAAATTTTGAGAAAATTTTGGCCGATTATCCTCATTATTCCTGGCAGGAGCAGATTTTTTTACCGATTCAATTAATTAAACTGCGGCCTGACTTGGTTCATTTTTTACACTTTAATTTGCCTGTTTTTTATCCGGGCAAGTTTGTGGTGACGATTCATGACTTAATCAAGCATGAATCGCGCGGCTTATTAACGACCACGAGACGACCTTGGTTTTATTGGTTCAGATATATAGTTTATCGCACTCTTGTGTGGTGGGTGATTAAGAGAGCCAAACAAATTATTACCCCCAGCCGTTTTTGGAAAGATAAAATCAATCCCCGAAAGACGGTGGTGGTTTATGAAGGAGTGGACAGTAGCCTGCAAGGTTTAAGGGTTCAAAAGTTTAAAAAGAAAGGGCGATATCTATTGTGCGTTGGACAGCTGTATCCCCATAAAAATGTGATTTTGGCAGTAAAAGCGGCCAAAGAAGTAAAAATAAAACTGAAAATTGCTTGCAGTCGCAATGTATTTGCGGAGAGGTTTGAAAAACAAGTAAGAGATTTAGAGGCGGAAGAATGGGTGGAGATGTTGGGTTTTGTTTCCGATGAAAAATTAAAAGCACTTTATCAAAACGCCCTCGTTTTTGTCTTTCCTTCTCGGCTGGAAGGCTTTGGTCTGACAGGTTTAGAGGCGATGGCTAATGGTTGTCCAGTCGTGGCGGCGCAGGCTTCCTGTCTGCCGGAAATTTACGGTACTGCGGCGGTATATTTTGAGCCCAATAAAGCGGAAAGTTTAATTGGGGCAATCAAAGCGGCAATCGCTAATCGGGAAAAATTGATAAAGCTGGGACGGAAACAAGTAAAAAAATATAACTGGGAAAAGACAGCAAGAGAGACGATTGAGATTTATGAAAATTGCTTTAGTTTATGACCGGGTGAATAAAATTGGCGGGGCAGAACGGGTTTTGACCGTTTTGCACGAAATTTGGCCGAGCGCGCCTCTTTTTACGGCTGTTTATCATTCTGATACCGCTATTTGGGCGGATAATTTTGAAGTTGTTCCTTCATTTTTAAATTGTTTTCCCTGGGCTAGACAATGCCACGAATTTTATCCTTGGTTGACACCATTAGCCTTTGAAAGTTTTGATTTTGGCGGATTTGATCTGGTGATTTCGGTTGCCAGTGCTGATGCCAAGGGGATAATTACCGGACCAAAAACTTTTCATTTAAATTACTGTCTAACCCCGACTCGTTATTTATGGGGGAAAAATGTTTGTTATTTTCCGGTTGCGACAAATCTCTTAAAGAGATGGGATCTGGTAGCAAACAAAAGACCGGATGGCATAATTTCCATTTCGCGAACGGTTCAAGGGCGAGTGAGAAAATATTATGGTCGAGAGTCGGAAATTATCTACCCGCCCGTCGATAGTGATTTTTTCAAGACTAACAATCAAGCCGCTGACAACTATTTCCTGATCGTTTCGCGGTTGGTGGCATACAAAAAGATCGATATTGCCATTAAGGCCTTTAATCGCTTGGGCTGGCCGCTAAAAATAATTGGGATAGGCAGGGAGATGCATCGTTTGAGAAGTTTGGCCCAAAAGAACATTGAATTTTTGGGCCAATTGACAGATGAGGAAGTTTTGGGTTACTATCAGAAATGCGCGGCGCTCGTCTTTCCGGGGGAAGAGGATTTTGGCCTGACACCTTTAGAGGCACAAGCTTGCGGCAAGCCGGTTTTGGCCTATCGAGGCGGGGGAGCGACAGAAACGGTGATTGGGGGAGTGACCGGAGAGTTTTTTGATGAGCAAACAGAGGGCTCGCTGATAACCGGTTTAAAAAGTATCAGGGTTAAAGGGTTTAACCCAAAAGCCTGTCGGCGAAATGCTTTAAAGTTTGGTAAAGAAAGATTTAAAAAAGAGTTTAAAAAAGCAGTCGAAGAAAAGTATCAACAATGGCAGAAAAAGAGTTGAAAAAACATCTTTATGTTTTAGTTTTATGCGGGGGTGGTGGCACGCGGCTTTGGCCGAGATCAAAACAAAAAACACCCAAACAATTTTTGCCCGATTTGTTTGGTCCGAAAACAATTTTTGCTCAAACAATTGATCGGGCATTGGGGTTGGTATCGCCGGAAAGAATTTTCGTCGTTACCAATAATGATTATGCTGATGAAGTTCTTAAACAGGGTCGGATTATCTCCCCTCGAAATGTTATTGCCGAGCCGCAAGCGAAAAATACGGCTATGGCAATGGGGGTGGGAGCGGCCTACATTAAGAAGATTGACCCGGCGGCGATTATTTTGAATTTTGCTTCTGATCAGGTGATTGGTAATCAGGAAATGTTTGCAAAGCAGATGATGTTAGCAGCTAAGGCGGCGGCAGATAATCAAGTAATTGTGACGGTTGGTTTAAGGCCGTCTTATCCGCATACTGGTTTGGGGTATATTGAAGCGGGGAAAAATTTTGGCGAGGTTTATCGGGTTGCCTCCTTTAAGGAGAAGCCTGATTTGATTACTGCTAAAAAATTTTTAGCGGCAAGTAATTATTATTGGAATGCCAATCTCTATGTTTGGTCCGTAACCGCCATTTGGCAAGCCTTTGAAAAGTTGGCCCCGAAGATATTTAATTTATTGAAAAAGATTTACCTTTCTTTGGGAACGGCAATAGAACAACGGGTTTTGAGTGATGCTTATAATCAGGCCGAAAACATCTCGATTGATTATGCTGTTTCGGAAAAGGCTAATAATTTGTTGTTGGTGCCGGCTACCTTTGATTGGAGCGATGTGGGTGATTGGAAAGTGGTTTATGATTTGAAAAACAAGGATAAAGATGGAAATGTTATTGAGAATTTTGGTAGAAGTGGATGGAATATTGCCGTTGGGACAAAAAATTGTTTGATTGAATCCAGCGAGCGATTGATTGTCACGATTGGAGTCGAAAACTTAATTGTGGTGGAGACAAACGATGCCGTAGTAATCGCCGCAAAAGATAAAGCCCAAGAAGTTAAAGGAGTGGTGGAGGAGTTGAAAAAGAGGGGCAAGGTAGAGTATCTTTAAAGAACGGTTATGATTTACAATGTGACCAAGAGAACTTTGGACGTGATAGTGGCGATTGTAATGTTGATTGTTTTTTCCCCGGTCTTTCTAATTATTCCGATTTTGATTAAATTAAACTCTTTCGGGCCGGTTTTTGCCGACATCCCCCAAAGAGTAGGAAAAAATCGGCGGCTTTTTCGGCTTTATAAATTTCGCTCGATGGTTCCCAATGCTCACAAGATGTTAAAAAAAGATTCTCGGTATAAGGAGCTTTACCAAAAATATTTAAAGGATAATTACAAACTGGCAATTGAAGAAGACCCGAGAATTACCCGAGTGGGTTTGTTTTTGCGGCGCTACTCTTTGGACGAGCTGCCGCAAATTTTTAATGTTTTCAGAAACGAGATGAGCATCGTTGGCCCGCGGGCTTATTATCAGGATGAGCTGGAAAAACAGCAGCTTGTTTTTCCGCAAACGAAGCTGTATATTAAGAAGTTGTTGACCGTTAAGCCCGGGATTACCGGTCGCTGGCAGGTCAATGGGCGGAACGAGGTGGATTTTGCGGAAAGGGTGAAAATGGATGCGGAGTATGCGGCGACGCGGTCAATAAAAGAGGATGTGGCGATACTTCTGAAAACACCATATGCAATGTTTTCCGGCAAGGGGGCGATATGAAAAAAAAGATTATCGGGGCGCTCGGGGCGTTTGTGGTGCTCGGGGTGGCAGGGGTAGTTTTTTTGGTTTTACCCGTGCTCGCGGTTAAAAAAGATTTGCTCGAGGTTCAAGGTCAGGCTAAAAAGATTTCCCAAAGCTTTCAGAGTCAGGATTTAAATCAAACCAATGAGGGAATCAAACAGACAAAAGAAGCTCTAGCTAGAACAGGGGCGGATTATCGGCGCTTGAGCTGGGTTAAGTTTTTGCCTTATTTGGGAGGTCTTTATCGGGACGGAGAGAGATTTTTGGCGACGGGCGGCTATTTACTGGAAGCGGGTGAAGTGACGGTGGAGTCGATTCGGCCGTATGCGGATTTACTGGGTTTTCAGAGCGAGGACGGGGAAGTGAAAATGCCGGAAGCGATGACGGCGGAAAAGCGGTTGATTATGGCTTTGGAAACTTTGGAAAAAATTCAGCCGAATATTGATAAGATTAGCGAAAAAGTTGATTCAGCGCAGAGAGAGATTGATCAGATTGATGCCCAACGCTATCCGGAAGCATTATGGGGCAAAGCGGTTCGGGCGAAAATTCTGGAGTTGACGAGCATGGTTGACGGAATCGCCAATACCACCAGAGAGTTGAAACCGGCAATCGGTTTGCTGCGGCCGCTGTTGGGGATACCCAGCGAGAAAAGATACTTGCTTTTGTTTCAAAATGACGCGGAGTTGCGGCCGACGGGTGGTTTTTTGACGGCTTACGCTCTTTTGTCGGTCAATAACGGCAACTTAAAACCCTTGGGCTCCTATGACATTTATGGTTTGGATGCCAGATTCGGTAATCGTTTGAAGGCGCCGGAGCCGATTTTGGCCTATCACAAAAATGTTTTTAATTGGCATTTGCGGGATATGAATTTGTCGCCGGATTTCAAAGTTTCCATGGAGACTTTTATGGAGAATTACGGCAAGGTGGCCGATCGGGGGAAAATTGACGGGATTATTGCCCTGGATACTCGAGTACTGGTGGATATTCTGCGAATTTTAGGGCCGATTGGCGTGGCGGAGTGGGGGAATTTTTCGGCGGAAAACGACAAGCGGTGCGATTGTCCGCAGGTTTTTTATGAATTGGAAAAGATGGCGGATCAGCCCGTAGGAACGGTTAAAACGGATCGGAAGGCAGTTCTGGGGCCATTGATGCATTCGGTTTTATTGAACGTGATGCAGTCGCCGAAGAAAAAATGGCCGGAGTATTTAAATATCTTTTTTCAGAGTGTTCAGGAAAAACACCTGCTTTTTTATTTATTTGATCAGGAGGCGCAGAAGGCCGTAGAACTTTTGAACGCCGGGGCGAGGATTAAAGAATATGAGGGCGATTACCTGCATTTGAACGATTGTAATTTTGCCGGGGCAAAATCGAATATGTTCATTAAAGAGAATGTCAAACAAGAGATTCGAATCGCGGCGGATGGGACGGTGACGAAGACGGTAACGGTGGATTATCGCAATCCGGCGCCGCCATCCAATTGTAATTTGGAGAAAGGCGATTTGTGTTTGAATGGCTTGTATCGGGATTGGGTGAGATTGTATGTCCCCGAAGGGAGCGAGCTGATCGAGGCATCCGGTTCGGAGACGCAGGTAAAGACATATGAGGAGTTGGGCAAAACCGTTTTTGAGGCCTTTTATGGAGATAAATCACCATTAAGGCCGGAGGGCAAGGCGCAGTTGACTTTTAAATATGAATTGCCTTTCAAGGTGCAAAAAGGTGAAAGCTACAAATTGCTGATTCAAAAACAGCCGGGAACATATGGTTACGAGTACGAGGTGGATTTTGAAGGAAGAATCCAAAACTTTGAATTGAAGACGGACAAAGAGCTGAAGTTTTGATGAATCGCAGTTATCGGGCCACCGGGATTGTTCTGCGGCAGGTTGATTGGGGCGAAGCGGATAAATTGCTGACACTTTATACTCGATATCGGGGAAAAGTGCGTTTGGTGGCCAAGGGGATCAGATGGCTAAACAGTCGCAAAGGCGGCAGTTTGGAATTGTTTAATCTCGTCGACGTGATGGTGGCCCGGGGAAAGAATTTGGGGATAGTGACGGAAGTGGAGGTTTTGGAGAATTATAATCAATGGCGAAAAGATTTAATTAAAGTGGCGGTGGCTTATTATTTTTGTGAGCTGGTGGATCGGCTGACGCCGGAGGAGCAAACCAACGAAAAAGTTTTTACTTTATTAAGGGATAATTTGCGCTTGATCAGCGGCGGAAAAGTGAAGGAGTTAGTGCGTCACTTTGAGGAAGAGTTATTGGATGAGCTGGGTTTTGGTGTCCCGGTTGAAGTGAGGGCGGTGTCCGGAAGTCTGCGGAGCTATATTGAGACGATTATCGAAAGGAGAATCAACAGCCCCAAGATTCTTGAGGGTCTTTTTTGATATAATGAAGTCTATGTCACCGGTGAATTTGGAAAAAATTGTCAGTTTGTGCAAGCGCCGGGGCTTTGTTTTCCCCGGTAGTGAGATTTATGGTGGGATTCAGGGTTTTTACGATTATGGACCTTTGGGGGTGGAGATGAAAAACAATCTTAAAGCGCTTTGGTGGGGGGAGATGACCCGAAAACACGACAAAATAGTGGGTATTGACGGGACGATCATTACCCATCCGCGAGTTTGGCAAGCTTCGGGCCACGTTGATAGTTTTAATGAACCTTTAGCGGAATGTTTGGCCTGTCATCGGCGCTTTAGTCTGGAAAAATTTTCCCAAGGTGTGTGTCCCGATTGCGGGGGTAAGTTAGGCGAGGGGAAAAAGTTTAATCTGTTGGTTGAGACTTCAATTGGTTCGGTCGAAGGAGATAAAGAGAAAGTTTATTTGCGTGGTGAGGCCTGCCAGACAATTTATTTGGATTACCAGAATGTTTTGGATTCGATGCATTGGCCAATTCCTTTTGGTATTTGTCAAATCGGCAAGGCTTTTCGTAATGAAATTACCATTAAGCAGTTTATTTTTCGCACAAGAGAGTTTGAGCAGTGGGATTTACAATGGTTTGTTAATCCCAAAGACATGGATCACTGGTATGGATATTGGAAAGAGGAACGGATGAAATTTTACCACAACCTGCTAAATCATAAAGAAAAGATTCGGTTTTACCAACACAGCAAGAAAGAATTGGCCCACTATGCCCAAAAAGCCTTTGATATTCAGTACGAAACACCTTGGGGTTGGGAGGAGTGGGAGGGAATTCACTGGCGGGGTGATTGGGATTTGCGCCGGCACGGGGAGTATTCAGGTAAAGATTTTACCTACACTGATCAGGTGACCGGAGAAAAATTTCTTCCTTGGATTGTCGAAACATCGGGAGGAGTTGATCGAACCTTTTTATATTTATTACTCGACGCTTATGAAGAAGCTGATGACCGAGTAGTGCTGCATTTGTCGCCGCAAATCGCTCCTTATAAAGTCGCCGTTTTTCCGTTGTTGAGAAATAAACCCGAATTGGTGGCTTTGGCTAAGAAAGTTTTTGCCCCACTGAAAAAGAATTTTAACACCGCTTGGGATGAGCGGGGCAATATCGGCAAGAGATACTACGCTCAAGACGAAATTGGGACGCCCTGGTGTGTGACGGTGGACTTTCAGAGTTTGACAGATCAAACCGTGACGGTGCGGGAGCGGGATACCATGAAGCAGGAACGGGTGCCGGCGGCGAAATTAGAAAATTATTTTAGGGAGAAATTAAAATGAAAAAGATAATTTTGATATTGATAGTTTTGGCGGCGTTAGGGGGAGCGGGGATATTGGGGCTATGGGGGCGAGGAAAAAAAGCAAGCTTGACTACCGGCGCAACTCCTTCGCCAAAAAAAGAAACCAAAACAATGGAACTGACGCTTAAAGAAAGGCCTTTTGTTAGCTTGACGCCTCTGAACGGAGCGAAAGAGCTGGAGTTGTCAATTGCTCGAATTAGAGGTATTGATAAGATTGAGTATGAATTGACTTATCTTTCGAATGACTTATCGCGAGGTGTGATCGGGACAATTAATTTGGAGGGGAAAAGTGAAGTAATGCGGCAATTAACTTTGGGCAGCTGCTCGCGCAACATTTGCAAGTATGATGAAAATGTTACCGAAGGAAATTTAAGTCTGCGCTTGATTGCTCCTGATGGGGCGACGCGCTTGACCAGTGATTTTCACTTGCAAAAAGGAGCAAGTGAGCTGACTTCGCTGGATGATAATTTTCGCTTGAGTGGGAAGTTCGACAAGAATACTTATTATTTAACGATGGGAACATTGGGTCTGCCGGGCGAGTTTACCGGGGAGATTGAGGGAGAGCCGTACGGAGTGTTTACGACGGCGTCTACGGCCATTAAAGGGGCTAAAATTAACCTGGCGGGGATTGTCTATGGTTGGGTGGGTAGCAATTGGCAAAAAATCGATCCTAACAACGTCTCCACTTTGACGACCTATATTGTGGGAAAATAATTCAAATTTCGTAAAATTTAAGTTGTGAAAATTGCCCTCTTGACAGGAGGGTATTTTTATTTCAATATGGAGATATAAGTAGATAAATGGTGAAAAAGGGAGGTTTTTGCATGTTTCTGGGAAGTTATGAACCAAACTTGATCAGCAAGGGCAGGCTGGCTTTACCTAAAAAAATCCGCTCGGAACTGCCGGGCGAGCGTTTGGTTTTAACCCTTGGTTTTGAAAAATGCATTTACGGTTTTGCCGAAAAAGAGTGGGAGAAGATCGTGGCGCCGGAATTGGCGCGGCCGCTCTTTTCGGACGCGGAGGGGCGGGATTTGCGCCGTCAGATGTGTATGGAGGCAATGGTAGTGGAACTGGGTTCGCAGGGGCGTCTGGTGATGCCAGAGGTGATGGTGAAGTATGCGGGGGCGGAGAAGCAGGTGGTGATTGTGGGGGCCGGAGATCATTTTGAAATTTGGGAAAAAAGGAATTGGGAAAAGTATCGAAATGAAAAATTATCACGTACCGGTGTTGCTCAAAGAAGTAATCGAGAGTTTGCAGGTTGAGGCGGGTGAAAAGTATATTGATGCGACGCTGGGCGGCGGCGGTCACAGCGAGGCTATTTTACAACTTAACGGTCGAATACTGGGAATAGATCAAGATCCCGAGGCTATCAAGGCTGCCGGAAAGCGTTTTTCTTCTGCCTGCCCTAAAGCTTTCTGGCAGCTGGCCCGGGGTAATTTTCGCCGTCTGTGCGAAATTGCCCTAGCTCATGATTTTGGCGAAGTGAGCGGGATTGTTTTTGATTTGGGTGTTTCCAGTCATCAATTGGAGACGGCCCGACGGGGTTTTTCTTTTAAATTGGAAGGGCCGTTGGATATGCGCATGGATCCGGAGTTAAAAGTGACCGCGGCGGATCTGGTTAATGGTTTAAACAAAGGAGAATTGGATGAGCTTTTTAAAAAACTGGGTGGCGAGCAGTATTCTCGGCTCATTGCTGAAGCTGTTTGCCGCGCCCGTTTGAAGGAAGCGTTTCGAAGTGTCAATCAGCTGGTTGACTTGATTGTGCGAGTGAGGCCAAGAAGAGGAGGTTTTGATCGAGTGCATCCGGCGACGCGGTGTTTTCAGGCTTTGCGAATCGCCGTTAACGATGAGCTAAAAAGCTTGAAGGAAGCCTTGCCGCAAGCCGCCGAGCTTTTAAAAAAAGGAGGTCGTTTGGCTGTGATTAGTTTTCACTCCGGTGAAGATAAAATCGTTAAGGATTTTCTTAAAAATAATCCGGAGCTGTTATCTTTAATGAAAAAACCATTTCGACCTGGTTGTGCGGAAACAGAGGTCAACCCGCGCAGTCGCAGCGCGTGTTTGCGGGTGGGAGAAAAAAGATGAAAAAGATTAACCTGATTCCCTTGATCATTGTTTTGGCGGTAGTTTTGGGTGGAGTCCAGCTGGTTATTTCCCAGCGTCTGGCTTTAGCGGGAGAGAGGTTTCACTTTTTGAGCGGGGAGATGTCTTGGCTGGAAAAAGAAAACCAAGCTATTTCGGTTAAGATAGGCGAAAACACTTGTTTGCGAAGAATACAGGCTCGAGCCGAAGAGCTGGGGCTGGTAAAAGCCGACTCGCTTGTTTATTTGAGGAGAGAGATGCCGATTGCCTGGAAGCGTTAGAGATGCGTAACAGCTGGCGTTTTAATTTGGTTTTTTTTCTGTTAATTTTGTTAGCCGGCTTGGTTTTGATGCGCTTGGTTTATTGGCAGTTGGTGGCAGGGGAAAAATTGGCGCTGATGGCGAAAAATCAATATTGGAGTTTGCTGGAAATTCCGGCGGCGAGGGGAAGAATTTTAGCGCGTGATGGTTTTTCGTTGGCAGGCAACAAGACTACTTATTTAATTTTTGCCTTACCCAAAGAGATCAAGATAGGTATAAACGGTTTAGCGGCGCAGTTGGCGGAGATTATCGGTGAAGAGGAGGAAGTACTTAAGGAGCGCCTGCAAAGGCAGGATTTAAATTGGGTGCCCCTGAAGCATCGGGTAAGTCAGGAAATAAAGGATGCGGTTGAGGCGAAAAAGGTAGAAGGAATTGGTTTCATGGAAGAGGCGAGTCGCTATTATCCGGAAGCTTCGGTGGCGGCTCAATTGTTGGGTTTTGTGGGTTTGGATGCGCAAGGAAAAGACCGCGGCTATTTTGGCTTGGAAGGGGAGTATGATTTGGAATTGAGAGGAAAAAATGGTTTGGTGGGGCGGGAAAAAGATGCTTTGAATCGGCCGATTTTGATTGGCCAAGTGAAAGAAGAAAAGCCCAAAAATGGACGGGATTTGCTGACAACGCTTGATCGGGGAGTGCAATTTCTCATCGAGGAAAAGCTGAAGTTGGGCCTAAAAAGGTACGGAGCCGTTAGCGGAAGTGTTGTTGTGATGGAGCCGCAAACGGGAGAAGTGATTGGCATGGCGGCGTTTCCCAGTTACGACCCGGCGAATTATACTGATTTTGATAGAAATTTGTATGTTAACCCGGTGGTCGCCGACGCTTATGAGCCGGGATCGATTTTAAAAGTTTTGATCATGGCGTCAGCGCTTGACGCGGGAGCGGTTGAAGCGGAGACGAGGTGTTCTCGGTGTGCCGGGCCGAGGGAAATTGGCGGTTATACCCTTGAGACATGGGACAAAAATTATTATCCGGAATCGACAATGAGAGAGGTAATTCAGCATTCGGATAATGTGGGAATGATTTTTACCGCGGAAGAGTTGGGAAAGGACAAATTGTTGGCTTATTTAAAAGATTTTGGTTTGGGAAAAACAGTTGGAATTGATTTACAGGATGAAGCCTCGCCTCAATTGCGGCCGGATAAGCAGTGGAGGAGTATTGATTTGGCGACGGCTTCCTTTGGCCAAGGAATTGCGGTGACGCCAATTCAGATGGTGCAGGCGGTTGGGGCGATTGCTAATAAAGGAAAGATGATGAGGCCTTTTGTGGTAAAAGAAGTCATTGGAGAAAAGGGGATTAATCAGGTCAAGCCGGTAGAGGTGAGGCAGGTGATTAAGCCGGAAACTGCGGAAATAACGAAAGAGATGATGATCAACGCCGTAGATCAAGGGGAGGCCAAGTGGGCTAAGCTGGGGGAGTATCGGATCGCCGGCAAGACGGGGACTGCACAGATCGCCGTGGCCGGGCACTATGATGAGAAAAAAACAATTGCTTCGTTTATTGGTTTTGCCCCGGCGGATGAGCCGAAATTTGTGATGTTGGTAACTTTGCGGGAGCCGACTTCGTCACCTTGGGGATCAGAAACGGCGGCGCCGCTGTGGTTTGAGATTGCCAAAGAACTCTTTACTTATTACGGAAGCTCGCCTCAATGAGGTATAATAGGTTAACTTTATGTTACGCCAGCTAAAGAACTGGTTTCATCTGCTTCAGGCGGTCGCGGCCAATTTTCGCTATGCTTTTCCCTGTCGCCGATTACGAGTAATTGGCGTGACAGGGACAGACGGCAAAACGACGACGGTGCATTTAATTTATCAAATTTTGAAGGTCGCGGGCAGAAAAGTTGATTTGATTTCAACGGTAGCGGCGCCGGGCTTGCACACGACCACGCCGGCCACTTGGATCATTCAGAGGCTCTTGAGGCAGATGGTTGACAGGGGAGTGGAGGATGTGGTTTTGGAAGCGAGTTCTCACGGCTTGGATCAAAATCGTTTATGGGGAATTGATTTTGAAATCGGGGTAGTGACGAATGTTACCCATGATCATTTGGATTATCACGGAAGTTATGAGGGGTATTTGGAAGCAAAAACAAAGTTAATCAAAAAAGCCAAAACGGCGATTTTAAACAGAGACGACGCTTCGTATGATCGTTTGGCGGCGAAGCTGGCCGCCGGCAAGGTAAAACTGCAAAGCTATGGAATAAAGAAAACGGCCGATTTTACGCCCGAAAATTTTTCTTTTAAGACGAAACTGCCGGGAATTTATAACCAATACAATTGTTTGGCGGCGATAGCGGTGTGCTCGGTTTTGGGGATAGAGCCGAGTAAAATTCGCGAAGGAGTGAAGAGGTTTGGAGGAGTAGTGGGGAGACTGGAAGAAATAAAGGGGGGACAGAAGTTTGCTGTTTTTGTGGATTTTGCCAGTACTCCGAACTCTTTGAAAAACGTGCTGCAGTTCTTAAAAAAGAGAGCAAAAAGGAAGCTGTGGGTCGTTTTTGGAGCGGCGGGAAAGCGCGATCGACAAAAAAGACCCATGATGGGCAAGGTTGCCTCGCAATGGGCTGATGAAATTGTTTTAACCGCGGAAGATCCGCGAGGTGAAGACGTCAATAAAATTATTAAAGAGATCACTCAAGGCTGTTTGACCGGTAAAAAGATTTATAAAATTCCCGATCGACGGGAAGCAGTTATTTTTGCCATTAATCAGGCAAAAAAGGGTGATGTGGTTGTAATTTGTGGTAAAGGTCATGAAAAATCGATGTGTCTTAACCGGAACGAGATTCTCTGGAGTGATCAGGAGGAGGCGCGCAAGGCGATAAAAAACAGACTAAAATGAAAAAAATTCATGTTCATTTTATGGGTATGGGAGGAAGCGCGCTGGCGGGAGTGGCGCTTTTGGCCCAAAAAATGGGCTATCAAGTAAGTGGTTGTGATCTGCAAAAAGCAACATCTTATTCTAAATCTCTTAAAGAGGCGGGGATTGATTTGATTTTAGGTCATGATTCCGGACATCTTAAGGGAGTTGATGTGGTGGCGGTTTCCCCGGCAGTTTTGGCCGTAAACTCCAACCATCCAGAGGTGGCTGCGGCTCGGAAACGAAAAATTTTACTAACCTGGCAGGAATTTGTCAGCCGATATTTGCAAAAGGATAAATTTGTCATTGCTATTGCCGGAACTCACGGTAAGTCAACCACGACCGCCCTCGTCGGCTTGGTTTTAGAGGAGGCCGAATTGGACCCAACCGTGGTGGTGGGAGCAGTGCTTCCCGAATGGCGATCGGGTGTTCGTTTTGGCCGCTCAAAATATTTTGTGATCGAAGCTGATGAATATAATTTAAATTTTTTAAATTATTCACCTTCGGTCATCATTTTGAATAATTTGGAAATGGATCACCCCGAATATTTTAAAGATTTTACCGAGTTTAAAGAGGCGTTTAAGAAGTTTATCAAAAGATTGGTAAGCCCCAAAATTTTAATTGCTAATCAAGACGATAAAGGGGTGATAGGGGTTATAAGGGAGATGAGAAAAGAAAATGAGTTGAAAGATATTGAGGTAAAATTTTACTCGAGTAAAATTTTTACTCTTAAATTACCAGGGAAGCACAATTTGGCTAATGCCCTGGGCGTAGTTAAATTGGCCGAATATTTTGGGATTAAAAAGCGATTTTGGAGTAAAGTTTTTGCTTCTTTTGGCGGTTTGAGTCGCAGGATGGAGCTGGTGGGTGAGGTCGGCGGGATCAAAGTCTTTGATGATTATGCGGTTCATCCGACGGCGATTGCGGCTACTATTGCCGCTTTGAGACAAAAATATCCCCGGCAAAAACTTTGGGCCATTTTTGAACCCCACCAATATTCGCGTTTACGTTTGTTTATGGAGGCTTTTGCCGCCAGTTTAAAAAAAGCTGATCGGGTAATTGTTACCGGGATTTATGCCGGTCGAGAAAAAAATCGATGGAGAGTAAAAGAAAGTGATTTGGTTAAGTTAATTGGTCCAAAAGCCGTTTTTTTTGATGATTTTGAGCAGATTATTGATTATTTATTGCCAAAGTTAAAAAAGAACGATCTGGTTTTGGTGCTGGGAGCGGGTAATTCTTATTTGTTTTCCGAACAACTAACGGAAAAAATTTTAGGAATTAAGCGAAGGGTGGGACTGGCGGATTATACTACTTTTGGGATTGGTGGAGAGGCTGATTTTTGGGCGGAGGTGGACACGGAGGAAGAATTGCTGGCCCTTATTGGTTTTGCTCGAAAAAATAATTTAGATTATTTTATTCTTGGCGGCGGCTCTAACTTATTGATTGCTGACGAGGGTTATCGAGGATTGGTGATCAAAATTAAAAATTTAAAATTTCAAATTAAAAATTCTCGAGTGGTTTGCGGGGCAGGAATAACTTTGGCTGAATTAGTCAATCGGGCCGCTCAAACTGGTTTGACGGGTTTGGAATTTGCGACTGGCATTCCAGGGACGGTTGGCGGGGCGGTGAGGGGTAATGCGGGCGCTTGGCAGCAGGCTATCGGTGACCGCATCGTGCGGATTAGGGTGATGGATTCTCAAGGGGAGTTTCGGTGGTTGGAAAAAAAGGCATGTTGTTTTGATTATCGCGCCAGTCGTTTTAAGACCAGCGGGGAGATTATTTGGGAAGTCGAATTAAACTTAAAACCAGAGAAAAAAAATAAAATTAAACGGCAAATGGAGGAGTATTTGAACAAGAGAAGCGATCAACCCGGAGAGCCTTCGGCTGGTTGTATTTTTATCAATCCCAAACTGATTCCTGCTGGACAACTGATTGATCAGCTGGGTTTTAAAAATAAAACTATTGGCGGGGCCAAAGTTTCGGAGAAGCATGCTAATTTTATTGTTAATACCGGCAAAGCAACCGCCAAAGAGGTAATTCAATTGATTGAAGTGATCAAAAAGAGCGTCAAAAAGAAATTTGGAGTACAATTAAAAGAAGAAGTTCAATTAATCGGTTGTTAAAGGAGGAATAATGGCTAAATTTATTATCCAAGGTGGAAAGGTTTTAAGGGGAGAAGTAGTGACACCGGGGAATAAAAATGCCGCTTTGCCGATGCTGGCGGCGACCTTGCTGACAACTCAAGATTGCGTTTTGAAAAATATGCCTAAAATTGGGGATGTTTTGGTGATGGGGGAGATTTTGCGGAAATTGGGAGCCAAAATTGAAGGGATGGGGAGTGATCGCTGGCTGGTTAATACCCGAAACGTGAAGGGAGAGGAGCTTGATCCTCTTTTGGTGAGTAAGCTGCGGGCTTCGATTTTACTCTTGGGTCCGATGGTGGCGCGTTTTGGCTGGGCGAAGATGAGACACCCCGGCGGGTGTATGATTGGTCGCCGAGCGGTGGGTACACACTTTGATGCTCTAGAAGCTTTAGGTGTTGAAACAATTACTGGCGATTTTAGTTATGAATCCAAAATTAAAAACCTGAAGGCGAATTGTATTTTTTTAGATGAAGCCTCGCCAACAGCAACCGAGAATGCTTTAATGGTGGCTAGTTTGATTCCGGAAGAGACGATCATTGAAGATGCCGCCTGTGAACCTCATGTCGCGGATTTGGCTAGGATGCTCGCGGGGATGGGAGCCAAGATTCAGGGAGCGGGAAGCAATCTGATTCGCGTTGTTGGCCGGCGGAATTTGACTGGAGTTGAGGCTCAAGTTGGCCCGGATTTTATGGATGTAGCCGCGATGGCAATTGCGGCGGCGGTGACTCAAGGCAAAGTGACGATCAAAAGAATTAGACAAGAAGACTTGATGATGATCTCTTTGTATTTCAACCGGCTGGGTTTGCGCCATGAAATCACCAAAGATGAGATGAAGATCTTGCCTTCAAAATTGACGGCGTCGAAAGAAAAAATTCAGACTCGTCCCTGGCCCGGGTTTCCGACCGACGTGATGAGTCCGTTTATCGTTTTGGCCACCCAGGCCGAAGGCTTGACTCTTTGTCATGACTGGATGTATGAGTCGCGGATGTTTTTTGTGGATAAGCTGATTGCGATGGGTGCCAATATTACCTTGTGTGATCCCCATCGGATTTTGGTTTCCGGGCCGACTAAATTGCGGGGAAAAGTTGTGGAAAGCCCGGACATCCGTGCCGGCATGGCGCTGATTTGTGCGGCGTTGTGCGCCGAGGGAGAGAGTGTGATTAATAATGCGGAGATGATTGAGCGGGGCTATGAAGATGTCGAGTCCCGCTTGCGCGGTCTAGGGGCGGAGATTAAAAGAGTTGAGTAAAACATGGAAGAAGTAGAGGTTAAGTTTTTAGAGATTGATCCGGAAGAGATTCAGAAAAAGTTGCTGGTGTTGGGAGCGAAAAAAGTTTTTGATCGGAAGTTTTGCCGGCGGGTTTTTGATTATCCCGATTTGCGTTTGGATAAACAGGGAGCTTGGCTTCGAGTTCGAGATGAGGGTGATCAAATAACTTTGACTTTCAAACAGCGATTGGGAATTAAGAGTCATGATGGCTCAAGCAACGATGAGTCAATGGAGGAGATTGAGGTTATAGTTAGCGATTTTGAGAAAACTGCCGAAATTTTGCGCAAGATTGGCTTGGAAGAAAAACATTATATTGAAAATCGGCGCATCCGCTATCTTTGGCGGGGGATCGAATTTGATCTGGATTTTTGGCCGATGATTCCTCCTCTTTTAGAAATCGAAGCTAAAAGTTGGAAGGAAATTGAAAAAGCCATTGCGGTTCTTGGTTTGGACCCCAGCAAGAAAAAAATTTTTTCTGCTTATCAGGTTTATGCCATTTATGGCGTTGACGAGAACAAATATCAAATTATTACTTTTGATAGACAGGTGAAGAAAAAGTGAAAGAAATCTATCGTTGGGGGCGGAGATTTTTGGCGAAGATTTGGTTGAAAGTGCACCCCTCGGTTTTTATCATTGGCGTGACGGGAAGTTATGGCAAAACCAATACCACAACGGCGATTGCGACGGTGCTGGCGCAGAAATTTAAAACCCTGCAAACCGACTTAAACTTGGATACGATTTATAACTTACCCACAACTTTATTAAAACTTCGGGGCCAGCAGAAGTTGGTTTTGGAATATGGGATTGATCATCGGGGCGAGATGGATGACCATTTATTTTTGGTCAAGCCGCAAATGGGCGTGATTACCGGTATTAATCCGACCCATTCTGACCCGGAATTATTGGGCTCGCTGGAAAACATTATTAAAGAGAAGGGCAAGTTGATTGCCGTTTTAGGAAAAGATGACTATGCCCTTTTGAATTATGACGACGGGAAGGTGCGGGGAATGGCCAAATTGACGAAAGCAAGGGTTGTTTGGTATGGTCAGAATCTGAAGTGTGACTATCGAGCAGAAAAAATTAAGGTTGGTCTCAAGGGAACGAGCTTTGATTTAGTTAACGGAGAAAAAAAAATCAGATTAAAAACCGGTCTGGTGGGTCGGCACTTTGTTTACGCTTGTTTGGCGGCGGCGGCGGCGGGCCGCTTGTCGGGTCTGTCTTGGCAGAGAATCAAAAAAGGCCTATCTCGGCTCAAACCTCTGAAAGGGCGCTTAAGTGTCGAAAAAGGGCCGAGGGGAGCAATTCTTCTCAACGACTCTCTGCGGGCGAATCCCGCCTCAACGATGGCCGGTTTGCAGGTCTTGACCGAGTTAAAAGCCAAGAAGAGAAAAATTGCGGTTTTGGGAGAGATGGGAGAGTTGGGAGAGATGAAAGAGGCTGGTCATCGGGAGGTTGGTCGTTTTGCGGCGAAAAGCAAGCCGGATTATTTGATCGGCGTTGGTCCGTTGACAAAATATATCCTGGAGGAAGCCAAGGGAGTAAAGTCTTTTTGGGCAAAAGATGTGGCGGCGGCGGCGGCCGCTTTGGGGCGGATTTTGGCCAAAGAAGATATGCTTTATGTGAAAGGGTCATTACTGAAACACCTAGAGCGGATTTTGTTGATTTTAAAAAAGCAGAAGGTGGGCTGTCGAGTGGTGAGTTGTCATTTTTATCGTCACTGCGCGACTTGTTCTTATCTTAAAAGCGGTTTAAAATAAAACTATGGTGATGTTTTTGGGTTTATTGATTTTTGCCTTTGTGATTACCAGCATCCTGGTGGTGCCTTTTATTAATCTTTTGTACAAAATGCGTTTTTTGCGGCAGAAGCAAAAAACCAAAGATTTTTTGGGAAACCACTCTAGGATTTTTGATCGCTTTAACGCTCATAAAGCGGGAACGCCGGTCGGCGGCGGTTTGTTGATTATTGCGACGGTATCGCTTCTTTACGCGCTTATTCTCCCTTTAATTAGTTTTTTGGGTGTTTTTGTGACCGCCGTTTATCCAATGAAGGAGGAGTTAAATGTTTTGTTTTTTTGTTTTCTCTCTTTTGGCATTCTCGGCTTGTATGATGATTTGATGAAGTTTTTTGGTTTTGAACAGAACGGTTTTTTTGGTTTGAGGTTGAGACATAAGCTGATAATTCAGGCGGTATTGGCCGTAATCATTGCCTTTTTGCTTTACCAAAATCTGGGCGTAAATTTTGTCCATATTCCTTTCTACGGAATTCTTCATTTGGGATGGGGTTACATTCCTTTTGCCGCGGCGGTAATTGTCGCTTTTGCCAACGCCTTTAACATTACCGATGGCTTGGATGGTTTGGCGCCCGGCTTGCTGATGATCTGCCTCTTCGCTTTTTGGGCTTTGTCGAGTCAGATTTTGGATACAACTTTGTCGGTATTTTTGTCCTTGTGGATCGGTTCGCTGATTGCTTTTTTGTATTTTAATGTTTATCCGGCGCGGGTTTGGCTGGGAGATGTTGGCGCTTTGTCTTTTGGTGCCACTTTGGCCGTTGTGGGGCTGTTGATGGGCAAGGTGATTGCCTTGGTGGTGATTGGCGGAATTTTTGTCCTGGAAGCGGCAGGCAGTTTACTGCAGATTGTCTCCAAGCGCTTCAGAGGAAAAAAGATATTTCCGGTTGCTCCTTTTCATTTATGGCTGCAGCTGATCGGCTGGCCGGAGCCGAAGGTGGTGCTGCGGGTTTGGTTGGCAGGGTTGATGCTGGCGCTTTTCGGTCTCTGGCTGGCGGTAATTTAATTTTTTCCGATGAAAAAAACACTTGCCTGGCAGAATAAAAAAGTGGCGGTTTTGGGTTTAGGGCTGGAGGGTCGGGACGTGGTTGATTGTCTTTTGCCTCAAAGAGCAGAAATAAGTGTTTATGATCTTGATCCGAAAATCAAAAAAGTTGCCGGAGTTAAGTTTTTTTTGGGAGAGAAGTATTTGGATAAAGGTTTAACAGGCTATGATTATGTTTTTCGCTCGCCGGCCTTCAAGCCGAGTTTGCCGGAAATTAGGGCGGCGGAAGAGGCCGGAGTAGTGGTGACCAGTGCGACGAAATTGTTTTTTGAGACGTGTCCGGGAAAAATTATCGGAGTAACGGGGACCAAGGGCAAGGGAACGACGGCGACTTTGATTTACGAGATTTTAAAAGCCGCCGGAAAACAAGTTTATTTAGCGGGGAACGTGGGTTTGCCCGTGTTGAGTTTGCTGCCAAAGTTAGACCTCACAAGCTGGGTGGTTTTAGAGCTATCCAGCTTTCAGTTAATGGACATGGAAAAAAGTCCGGCTGTCGCGGTAGTTTTGTTTATTACTTCGGAACATTTAGATTATCACACAAGTACCGAAGAGTATGTTCAAGCCAAGGCGCATTTGGTCCGTTATCAGGGGATAAACGATTGGGCGGTTTTGAATTTGGATAATGCCGCCTCGGCTTCTTTTGCTTGTTTGACACCGGCCAAAAAAGTCTTTTTTAGCCGCCGGCGCTTAACCAACGGCGCTTATGTCGGAGAGGGAGATTTCTTTTATCAACAAGAAAGTCTTGGCAAAACCGGTGATTTGCTTTTGCGAGGCCAGCATAATTGGGAAAACGTCGCTGCGGCCATTACGACTGCCAAAATCGCAGGGGTTTCAACTCAAACAATCAAGGATGTGGTTTTTAGTTTTAAGGGTTTGGAGCATCGCCTGGAATTGGCGGCGGAAAAAGAGGGGGTGAGTTTTTATAATGATTCTTTTTCAACCACGCCGGAGACTACCATTGCGGCCGTGAGATCTTTTAAAGAGGCGGTGATTTTAATTGCCGGCGGTTCCGATAAGGGTTCGGATTACGGTGAACTGGGTAAAGAAATAGCTCAAAGTTCAGTGCGGGCTTTGATTTTAGTCGGTCTAATGGCGGAGAAAATTCAAAAAGCCGTTCTTGAGGCCGGTTTTCGAGGAAAAATTTTGTTCAGACCCTTGTCCCTGCGGCAAGCGGTGGCTTGGGCGAAGAAAGAAGCTCGCGAGCATGAGGTGGTTT
Source organism: Candidatus Shapirobacteria bacterium (assembly GCA_043822685.1). Taxonomy (GTDB): domain Bacteria; phylum Patescibacteriota; class Microgenomatia; order PFEM01; family JBDRBL01; genus JBDRBL01. The sequence goes on along the minus strand of JBDRBL010000010.1, from coordinate 12,370 downwards.
TATTGTCGCCGGCCTGTGCTTCTTTTGACCAGTTTAAGAATTACAAGGATCGGGGTGAGCAGTTTAAAAAGTATGTTCAGGCGCTTTAAGTTTCGGCCGGACTGGTGGCTGATTATCGTTGTTTGGGGGCTGGCGCTTTTCGGTTTAGTAATGGTCGGGGATGTGTCGGTGGTGGAGGCCTATCGGGGTTTTGGCAGTGAGTGGCATTTTTTGCGGCTGCAGTTTGGCTGGATGATTTTGGGTTTAGGGGTGTTTTTGGCGGCCTGTCTGATACCATTGGAAAAACTCGAAGAAAAGGCCTTTTTAATCCTGGTGCTTAACCTTGTTTTACTGGTTTTAGTGCTGATTCCCGGGCTGGGCCAGCAGGTTTTAGGGGCGCGGCGGCGATTCAGTTTCGGAGGGGTGAGCCTTCAACCGGCGGAGCTGGTTAAAATGTCGCTGGCGCTTTACTTGTCGGCTTATTTTAAGGAAAAGAAAAAAATTGGGCCATTTTTGCTGGTAACCGCTTCGGTGGTCGGCCTGGTGATGTTGGAGCCGGATTTGGGCACCGCGATTGTGGTGATGTTGATCGGCCTAGCCATTTATTTTGCCTCCGGTTCGCCTGTTTGGCAAAATTTGTTGGTAGTTGTGGCCGGCGCGGCGGCAAGTTTGATTTTAATTTGGTCGTCAAGTTATCGGCTGGAGCGGTTAAAAACCTTTCTGAATCCCGAGAGAGATCCCTTGGGTGCCTCTTATCATATTCGTCAGGTGCTTTTGGCTTTGGGTTCAGGAGGTGTCTTTGGGGTGGGCTTGGGCCAGTCGCGGCAGAAATATGATTACTTGCCGGAAGTGTCAACGGATTCGATTTTTGCGGTGATCGGGGAAGAGTTGGGTTTTGTCGGAGCTTTTTTGGTTGTGGCTGCTTTCGTTTTTTTGGTTTGGCGGGGTTTGAGAGCGGCAAGAAAAGCCCCTCGTCGTTTTGAGCAACTGCTGGCTTTGGCAATTACGGTTTGGCTGGGGAGTCAGGCATTTTTAAATATGGCCTCAATGGTGGCGCTGGTGCCTTTGACAGGGATTCCTCTACCGTTTATTTCTTACGGCGGTTCGGCTTTAGTTTTGAGTTTGGGCGCGGCCGGGCTTTTGGTGAATATTTCCCGGAATAGACAAGCGAGGTAAAATAAAAGGAATGAGGAAGATCGTAATTACCGGAGGGCATTTGACGCCGGCGCTGGCGGTGATCGAGCAGCTGCAAAAAAGGGGAGAGTGGCAAATCTATTTTGTGGGCCGGCGCTACGCGATGGAGGGAGATAAGACGCCCTCGATTGAATCGGAAGTGATTCCCAAAATGGGAATTTTTTTTGAAGCGATTGATGCCGGGCGAATCCAGCGCCGGTTTACCCGCTATACCCTTTTGGCGCTGATGAAAGTCCCATGGGGATTCTGGCAGGCTTGGCGGCTGTTGGAGAAGTTTAAGCCAAAAGTGGTCTTGTCTTTCGGCGGCTACGTGAGCGTGCCCGTGGTTATCGCGGCCTGGCTGAAAAAAATTCCGGTGATTACTCATGAACAGACAACCGTACGGGGGCTGGCAACAAGGGTAAACACTTTGTTTGCCCGGAAAATTGCCATCTCCTGGCCAAGAACAAGCAAATATTACCCAATGGAAAAGACGGTGATTACGGGCAATCCGATTCGCAAGAGCTGTTTCAGGGTTAACAAAAGACTTTTTGAAGATTTGCGGTTTGGCGGCGAGCGGCCTTTTGTGCTGATAACCGGCGGCAATCAGGGATCACATCAAATTAATCAGGTAATTGAGGAGATTTTGCCAAAACTGCTGCGCAAAGCAAACGTCCTGCACCAGTGCGGCCATGTAGAGTATTTCGGGGATTTTAAGGGTCTGGACGAAGCCAGAAAAAAACTGCCGGAGGCTTTAAAGAAACGCTATCACCTGCGGCGCTATTTGATTGAGGGGGAAATGGGTACTTTTTTGAATAAGGCGGATCTGGTGGTCAGCCGGGCGGGAGCAAACATTATGACCGAACTGATCGCCTTGGGTAAGCCGGTACTGATGATTCCCCTGCCTTTTTTGCGGGAGCAGAAAAATAACGCCCAGATGCTGACGGATTTGGGCATGGCCGAGATGTTGTCGGAAAAAGAGGTAACGCCGGAGAAAGTGCTGAACATGATCGAAAAGATGCTGGCCAATCTCGTTTTTTATAAGAAAAATGCCATTACAAGCAGGAAATTGGTGAGAAAAAATGCTGCCCAACAGATCGTCGAGCTGGTTGAAAAGACGCTTTAAGAGAAAAATTCTGATAATTTTGGTGGTTTTGGTGATCGGGGTGGTCGGAGTGACAGGGGCCAGAACAAGGAGTGGGGAGATAATTTCGCCGCTGGGAAGGCAGGAAGAGCTTTCCTGGGAAGAGGATTTAAAATTGCATTTGTTTGAGCCGGTGGAGGTAAAATGGGTCAGCGCTGAGACTTTGGCGGTAAAATTAAAAAACGGGGTGGAGGTGAATTTTTCCCCGCAAAAAGAGCGGCTTATCCAGTTTGACTCTTTACAATTGATCTTGGATCAGCATAAAATGGGAAGAAGGCCGGTTAGGCGGGTTGATTTGCGTTACGATAAACCGGTGGTGGTTTATGAGTAAAAAAAGCCTGACAGCGATTGATATTGGTTCCTCAAAAATTGCGACGCTGGTAGCTGGCGTGGGGGAGGAAGGTGAAGTGAGAGTGCTGGGGACGGTGACTTTGCCCTCGAAAGGGATTAAAAGGGGGCAGATTGTCAATATTGAAGAGGCGGTAACGGCGATAACGAGTTCGGTGGAGGCGGCGGAGAGAATGGCTGGTTTGAGTTTAAGTCAAGCCGTAGTATCAATCGGTGGCGCGCAGATTGCTTCGCAAAATTCCAAGGGAGTGGTGGCGGTAGCGCGGCCGGAAGGAGAGATTACTTCGGAAGACGTGCGACGGGTGATTGAGGCGGCGCGGGCGGTTTCTTTGCCGTCATCACGGGAAATTCTGCATGTCATCCCACGGTATTACATTGTTGATGGTCAAGAGGGAGTGCGTGATCCTGTGGGCATGTCAGGAGTAAGACTGGAGGTGGAGACGCATCTGATTACCGGTTCGGGACCAGCGGCGAGGAATTTAGTGAAGTGCTTGGATGAGGTCGGCATTGGGGTGCGGGAACTGGTTATGGGAGGCTTGGCGGCGGCGGAGAGTGTTTTGACAGAGACGGAAAAAGAGTTGGGGGTGGTGCTGGTGGATATTGGCGGAGGGACAACGAGTGTGGTCGTTTTTGTAGAAGGAGCGCCGTTTTATTCCGTAGTTTTACCCGTAGGGGCAAGAAATGTAACCAACGATCTGGCGATTGGTTTGCGCTTATCATTGGAAGAGGCAGAGAAGATGAAGATTGATTTGGCCAAGGGAGAAGGAGAAGAGGATGAAAAAAAACGAAAAATGCTGGTTGAGGGAATTATTCGACCGCGTCTGAACGAGATTTTTGAGCTGGTTGGCGAGGAGATCAAAAAAAGCGGCGCAGCCGGTTTGACGCCAGCCGGTTTAGTGGTAACCGGCGGTGGCGCGCAGACTCCGGGAGTAATCGAGTCGGCCAAAAGGATGCTGGCCATGGCGGCACGGATTGGCCAGCCAAGCGGGTTAGTCGGCTTGGTTGACGAAATTCAGTCGCCGGATTTGGCCGTTGCGGCCGGGCTGTTGTTGCTGGGAGTTAAAAAGGAAGGTTTTCGGCGTGAAGGTTTTTCTCTGGAAAAATGGGGGAAAAAATTACCCAAGTTACCGGTAAAGGGTCTTATTATTAAACTAATCGACCTAATAAAATCTCTCTTGCCGTGATGTAGTATAATCTTCTTGATGGGCTTTATTAAACCGGCGGCGACGAGTTTTGCTAAAATAAAAGTGATTGGGGTAGGCGGTGGTGGTGGTAACGCGGTTTCTTCTATGGTAGACGATGATCGGATTAAAGGCGTAGAGTTTATTGCTATTAATACCGACGTACAGGCTCTTTTGGTGAATAAGGCGCAGACCAAAATCCAAATCGGCGAGAATCTAACGCGTGGTTTAGGGGCCGGCGGCAATCCGGAAATCGGTTTGAAGGCGGCAGAAGAATCAAACGAGAAAGTTAGGGAATTTTTGCTGGATACGGATATGGTGTTTATTACCGGCGGTTTAGGCGGGGGAACAGCTACCGGAGCAATGCCGGTGATTGCCGATTTGGCGAAAGAGGCGGGAGCGCTGGCAATCGCCGTGGTGACCAAGCCTTTTGCTTTTGAGGGAACCCGAAGAATGGTCGTCGCCGAAGAAGGCTTGGAGCATTTAAAAGACCGGGTCGATACTTTAATTGTGATTCCCAACCAGCGGGTGATGGAGGTCGTGGATCAGCGAGTGACGCTGGTGGAAGCATTTCGGGTGGTTGACGGAATTTTGGCGCAAGGAGTCCAGGGAATTTCGGATGTCATTACGGTGCCGGGTCTGGTTAATGTTGATTTTGCCGATGTCAAGGCAATTATGAGTAGCGCCGGCTCCTCGCTTTTGGGAATTGGGACGGGTGTAGGCGAGAATCGGGCGCAGACGGCGGCGCGGGCGGCGATCAGTTCTCCGCTTTTGGATATTTCGATTGAGGGCGCCAAGGGAATTCTCTTTAATATTACCGGCGGTTTGGATTTGACCATGCAGGAGGTAGATGAAGCGGCGCGGATGATCGCCCAAGTGGCGGATGCAGATGCCAATATTATTTTTGGAGCGACGATTGATCCCCGGATGACGGATCAATTAAAAATCACGGTCATCGCGACCGGTTTTGATGAAACGAGGTCAAGATTATCCCGCTTGGTAACGCGGCCGCTGGAGGTTGCTCTGCCCCAGGGAATTATGGCGGAAAAGACGGCCGTAGCGGAAGAGCCGGAGGAGAAAGAGGTGGAAAAAGAGACGGCAGAGGGGACGGGAGTTGAGGATGACTTGGGCGCGGAATTTGAAATTCCGGCTTTTTTAAGAAAACAAAAAAGAGTTTAAGAGTTATAATGAAAGCATGTTTAAACCGGTGGCTTCTCAAGTAAATTTCGCTCGGCTAAGTGAAGAAATTTTGGCGTATTGGCAAAAAAGCAAGATTTTTGAAAAATCGGTTGACCGGCGGCCGGCAGATAAGCCTTATTCTTTCTACGACGGCCCGCCGTTTGTGACCGGACTTCCTCATTACGGAACACTGCTGCCCTCAATGGCGAAAGATGTTATTCCCCGCTATCAAACGATGAAGGGTTATCGGGTGCGGCGGGTGTGGGGCTGGGATTGCCATGGCTTGCCGATTGAAAATAAGGTAGAGGAAAAGTTGGGATTAAAAAATCGTCGGGAGATTTTGGCCTTTGGTATTAATAATTTTATCGACGAGTGTCGGAAGTATGTGGAAGCGGCTTCCAGTGAATGGCCGTGGTATGTGGATCATATCGGTCGCTGGGTAGATATGAAGTACGCTTATCGAACGATGGATTTGACTTATATGGAGTCGGTGATTTGGGTTTTCAAACAGCTTTACGACAAGGGTTTGATTTATCAGGGTAATCGGGTTTCCCTCTTTTGTCCGCGCTGTTCCACGCCAATTTCCAACTTTGAGATTGCCATGGATAATTCTTACCGGTTAATGGAAGATCCGGCGGTTACCATAAAATTCCAAATTCATCCCGCCACGGCGGGATCAAAATTTAAAAATGTAGGTATTTTGGCGTGGACAACGACGCCCTGGACTTTGCCGGCAAATCGGGCCTTGGTGGTGGATAAAAACGAGGAGTATGTTTTGCTTGAAACCAAGGGCGAAAAATTGATTTTGGCTCACAAGAGAGTGAAAAAAGTTTTGTCAGAAAAATACCAGATTTTGGCCAAGTTCAAGGGTGAAAAGTTATTAGGCTTGAGTTACTGGCCGCTGTATAATTTTTTTCCGGCGGACGAAAAAGATTTTAAAGTTTATGATTTTGCCGGGATGGTGAACATGGAAGAAGGGACGGGCGTGGTGCACAGCGCGCCGGGATTTGGCGAGATTGATACACAAATGAGTAAGCATCACGGCTTGACAATGGTTTCCGCGGTAGATGATGAGGGGCGTTTGACCAAAGAAGTCAAGCCTTGGGCGGGAATTTATGTTAAAAAAGCCGATCCTTTGATTATCTCGGAATTGCAACAAAGAGGTTTGCTTTTTCGCCGGGAAAAAATCACTCACCGCCATCCTTTTTGTTATCGCTGTCAAACACCTTTAATTTATAAAGCGCAGGAGTCGTGGTTTGTGGATATTCAAAAATTAAAGCCGCAACTGCTTAAAACCAACAAAAAAATTAATTGGGTGCCCGAGCATTTTAAATTCGGTCGTTTTCAAAAAAGCGTGGAGAATGCGCCGGATTGGTGTATTTCGCGCAATCGCTATTGGGCAACGGTAATGCCGGTGTGGCGGTGTAAAAAATGCCGGGACTTGTCGGTTTTTGGTTCAATTAAAGAAATTGAAGTCGTAACAGGAGAAAAAGTGACGGATTTACATCGCAACGGCGTTGATCATTTAACTTTTAAATGCGACAAGTGCAAAGGGACAAAAAAGAGGATTCCGGAAGTTTTGGATTGCTGGATGGAATCCGGCTCGATGCCGTATGCTCAGTGGCACTATCCGTTTGAAAATAAAGAAGACTTTAAGCGCTCTTATCCGGCTGATTACATTATCGAATATGTCGGTCAAGTGCGGGCTTGGTTTTACGTCATGCATGTAGTGGCCAATGCCTTGACCCAAAGCGAGTCGTTTAAAAATGTGGTGGTAACCGGTGTTATGGCTGGAGTAGATGGGCGCAAAATGAGCAAAAGCTACCGCAATTATCCCGATCCGCGTGCCATGCTGGAGAAGTATGGCGGCGATGCCTTGAGACTTTATTTTATGGGTAGTTCGGTGATGCTGGGCAAAGATATTAATATTACTGAAGGCGGCGAATTTGAAGAACAAGTAAAAAAAATTTTATTGCCGCTCTGGAATTCGTACCGATACTTGGTTACTTTTGCCAAAATATATAAATTTAAAAAATCTCAAATTTCGACTAACGCTTTGGATCGATGGATAATCACGAGAATAAACCAATTTAATCAAGAGGTGAGTAAATCTTTAGACCAGTATCGCCTTCCCGACGCGGTTAAAGAGCTTCGTTTTTTAACGGAAGATCTCTCCAATTGGTATATCCGCCGGTCGCGGGAGAGATTTAATCGGGGAGATAAAGATGCTTTGGCAACCCTGCATTGGGTCCTGGTTCAATTTTGTCTAATTGCCGCGCCAATCATTCCCTTCGTGACGGAAGAAATTTACCGTAATTTAACCGGCAAGGAATCGGTGCACCTCGCTGACTGGCCGAAACAGGAAAAAGTTGATCAAAAATTGTTAACAGATATGGTTTGGGTAAGAAAAGTCTGCGAATTGGGCAATGCGGCGCGTAAAGAGGCGGGGATTAGGACCAGGCAACCGCTTAAAAAGTTAACAGTAAATAGTAAACAGTTAACAGTTGAGTTAACAGGGTTAATACAAGACGAGTTAAACGTAAAAAAAGTGGTTTTTATCAAGGATAAAGGGGAATTAAAAGTTGAATTGGATACAAAAATTACTCCGGAGCTTTTGGAAGAAGGGAAAACCAGAGATTTAATCCGAGAAATTCAGGCTTTGCGCAAAAAAGCCTGTTTGTCTTTGAAACAGAAGATTGAGGTAGCGGGGTCGTGGTTTCCCGCCAATCCGAAGCTGATTGAGGATTTAAAACAAAAAGTTTTAGCGAAAAAATTAGTCAAGGCGAATAAACTTCATGTTCGCATTTAAATTTGACCTTTGGCTGTGGCTGGCCCAGCTTGGTTTGGTAATTTTCGGTCTGACCATCATTGGCAGCGTGGCGCCGGGCTTGTTTTGGCCGCAGTTGGTTTTTGTGGTCATGGGCGGAGTAGGGAGTTTTATTTTGGCGCGGCTCGATTATCGGATTTACGCTAAAACCGCGCCGTTTTTGTATTTATTGAGTATTTTGCTACTACTGCTGCCGGTGTTTTTGGGTTTTTCCGTGCACGGCTCGACCCGTTGGCTGCGGATCGGCTGGTTTAATTTTCAGCCTTCAGAAATCGTCAAACCGTTGTTGGTTTTGTTTTTTGCCGGTTATTTTGGCGAACAAGAACTGTTTTCGCTTAAGAGAGTGGCGGTTGGGGCGCTTCTGCTTCTTTTGCCTGTTTGGCTGGTTTTTAACCAGCCGGATTTGGGGAGCAGTTTGGTGCTGATTTTTTTATGGCTGGGAATTGTCTTTGCCGGAGGAATTTCCCGTTGGTGGCTGGTCGGCAGTGGGGCGCTTTTGGCGGCGCTGTTGCCGTTTCTGCGGCATTTTTTAAAAGACTACCAAAAAGAGCGGTTGGCAAGTTTTTTGAGGCCGCAGAATGATCCTCTTGGGGCCGGCTATCATCTGCTGCAATCAAAAGTGGCGATAGGATCGGGACAGCTTTTTGGCCGGGGTTTGGGCCGGGGAACGCAGTCGCACCTGCGTTTTTTACCGGAGAGACAGACTGATTTTATTTTTGCTTCACTGGCCGAGGAAGTGGGTTTTTTGGGAAGCTTAGGAGTGCTGGGTTTTTTCGCTTTAGTGCTGTATCGGCTTTTGCGGATTAGCGAACGGAGCCGCGACCGGAGCGGCCGGCTGATTGGTGCGGGCATATTTTCCTGGCTGTTTAGTCAAGCAGTGATGAATATTGGGGTTAATTTGGGTTTTTTGCCGGTAACGGGCGTGACTCTGCCCTTGGTATCTTACGGCGGCAGTTCGGTTTTGGCGGTGATGCTCGGTTTGGGGCTGATGCAGAGTGTTGCTCGGTTGGGCCAGCGGGAGAAGGCGGTTGAGATTCGGTGAAAAGTATTATAAAATAGCCGCATGGTAAAAATGGCAGTCGTGAAAATTGGCGCTTCTCAATATAAAGTAACCCCGGATCAGGAAGTGACTGTTGATAAATTAGCTGGTGATAAAGGGCAAAAATTGGTTTTGGATCAGGTGTTGCTGATCGAGGATGAAGGAAAAATAACCCTTGGTCAGCCGCTGGTGGCGGGCGCGAGAGTTCAGGCGGTGATCGAGGAACATTTTAAAGGGAAAAAGATCAGAGTGTCGACTTTTAAGGCCAAGTCGCGCTATCGCAAAGTGAAAGGCTTTCGGGCGCAATTAACAAGATTAAAAATAGAAGCGATTGAGTTGAAGGGAAAAGGCAATGTCAACGGCAAAACAGGGCGGTAAAACCCGTCAACAGTCGCCGCGTCCGGGCAAGCGCTTAGGAGTGAAAGTTTTTGGTGGCGGGCGGATTAAAATCGGCAGTATTATTGTCCGTCAGCGCGGTTCGGGTTTTCATCCCGGCGAAGGGGTGCGCATGGGACGGGATTTTACGCTTTTTGCTCTGAAAGAAGGCATCGTTAAATTCGGCAAACGCCGGGGGAAGAAGATAGTTTATGTCAGCACAACAGGTTATTGATTTAGAACTTGATCAGCTTCAATCTAATCCCCTGCAGCCGCGGGGATTAATTACGCCGGAGTCGCTGACCGATCTGGTTGAGTCGATTCGTTCGCACGGTATTTTGGAGCCGCTGGTAGTGGCCAAAACCCCGGCAGGCTATCAAATTATTGCCGGCGAGCGGCGCTGGCGGGCGGCCAAAGCTCTCGGTCTGCCAACGGTACCGGTAATTATTAAAGAAACGACGCCTCAAGGAATGCTGGAGATGGCGCTGGTGGAAAATGTCCAGCGTGAAGATTTGAATCCGATTGATCGGGCTCAAGCTTTTTTGCGCTTGCTGGAGGAGTTTCGCCTGACAAATCAGCAGATTTCGCAACGCATCGGCAAAAGTCCGTCGTATATTTCCAATACCCTGCGTCTCTTATCTCTGCCGGATGCGATTAAAGATGGCTTGTTGTCGGGCTTGATTGCCGAGGGACACGGGCGAGCGCTGGCTTCGATTGGGGATACGCGGATGATGGTGGAGGGGTATAAGATGATTTTGCGGGAGAATGGTTCGGTCAGGCGAGCGGAGGAGATTGCCCGTCGGGTAAAAAAGAAGATGGGAACCAGTGATCACACCCTGCCTAATGTGCAGTATATTTCGGATGAAATAGACAAGATGCGGGATGAGATTTGGGAAGAGGTTGGCGGTCGGGAAAAGTCGGTGGTGAAGTTGACGCGGTCGCGGGCGGAAACCCGATTGACGATCATTTTAAGAGGAGGAACAGAAAGCACCCAGAAGGTTTTGGACCGAATTTACGGCGCAATTTGCGGAATAACTCCCCAGCGCTCGACCGGCCAGTAGCGCAGCCAAGCTTTGCCGATGATTAGACTGCGGGGAACAATGCCCCATTCGCGCGAGTCGGAGCTGTGGGAGCGGTTGTCGCCAAGGACAAAAAATTCGTCCTTGCCGAGCGTGATTTTTTGACATTCTTTAGTAAAAGAACCGGAGAGCGTTTTGAGGTTGTCGGGGAGATAAGTCTCCATCAAAAGCCGGTTATTGACGGTGACTTGGCCTTGACAGAGCTCCACACTTTCCAGAGGAGCGGCGATGATTCTTTTGATGTAGTCGTATTCCCGGTTTTGGGGGGCGGTAAAAACAATCACGTCGCCGGGCTGGGGCGCATTGAGGCGGTAAGAAATTTTGTCGGTCAAGAGATAATCGCCGTCGTGAAAGCTGGGATACATCGAGTTGCCTTTGACCTGATGAGGAGCAAAGAGAAAGAGATAGACGATGACAAAAACGGCCAAAGCGATGACCACTGTTTCGATCGTTTCGAGAAGAAATTGGCCGAGTTTTTTCAGCAGGTTTACCACGATTAAATCATACTCAATTGGAAATTGCTTGTAAAGAAGGAAGCTGGTAAAATAGCCTCGTTCGGGCGAATGGCGCAACTGGTTAGCGCGCTTGATTCACATTCAAGAGGTTGAGGGTTCGAGTCCCCCTTCGCCCACCAAAAATCTTGGCAGGTTTTCAAGCGAAGATTCCTTTGGAATCCGCCTCGGTCAAAAAGTCCTGAAGCTGCTCGCTGTAGGAAGCCATTCCGCTCCTCAGTGCGTCAATATCCTCGAGCTGGTTGATCAGCTGACCTTTTCCTAAAGCCTCTTCCAAGTCGTTGAGAGTGTCAATTCCACTTAGAAGCAAATACTCGATCTCTGCGGGTGATTCGAGATGAAGCCAGAGATTGACAATGCTTATCAAGGAAGGGAACCGGACTCAAAACTCCCCGGTCCCCATATCTGGCGTTGATTTCCTCGTGTGCTACGGCTAGCCAGCCAAAAATTGTGCTGCGGAGAAATTCGCTCATTCCGTGTGACGCTTCCGGTGACATAATTTATATTATAAGTTATGTTTTAGTCTCTGGCAAGAGGTGGTAGAATAAAAGAAACGAGAGGGTTTGATGAGAAAACAAAAACAAATTGCTCTTTTTGAAGGGAAGAAAATTAGAAGAGTTTGGGACAAAAAGAGTGGGGTTTGGTATTTTAGCATAGTAGATATAATTTTTGCCTTGACGGAGAGTTCTAACCCGACGGACTATCTGAAAAAATTGCGCAAGAGAGACGCGGAGTTGGGAAAATACGTAGGGACAAATTGTCCCCAGGTAGAAATGTTTACCGAAACAGGCAAGAAGAGAATGACTTTGGCGGGGAAGCCAGAACAGTTGTTCAGAATTATTCAATCAATTCCTTCAAAAAAGGCCGAGCCAATAAATCTTTGGCTGGCTGAAGGCCAAAGAAAGCAAATAAACTCGGTGGCGTGGTAGAATAGATTTGTGAACCGAAAAGAAAAATTTAATACTATTATTCGCATTTGCGCCGCCTGCGGCAAAAAGATCAAAGTAGTTCTCTTTCCCAATGGCAAATACACCAGTGGCCATTACCTTGGTAAAGTCCCGCTCCTTAATAGAAAAATAGTGGAGTATTGGGAGTGCCAAAAGTGTTATGAGTTTGGGTTTGTTTTGGGTGAAGAGATGTGATACAGTTGTGATTGTAAATGAGAGACGTTTTTTCTTCGGTTGTAATTAATGATAGTTGGTCATTTAAAAATCTTAAAAGATCAGATACTGGTTACATTACCCACGGTTACCATCGTTACCCTGCAAAATTTATTCCTCAAATTGTTTCCCGATTAGTTGAAAGATATACCAAAGTAGGCGATCTTATTGTTGACCCCTTTGGTGGTTGTGGCACGACTCTTGTTGAGTCAAAAGTAATGGGAAGATTGTCGGTTGGGGTTGATATAAATCCCGTTGCGGTTTTGATTACAAAGGCAAAAATCACTCCAATTGATCCAGAAAGAATTGAAAAGGTGTTTACAATCCTAAAAGGAAAATTAGATACTTATGATAAAGATACAAAAATAAAAACT
>JBDRBL010000009.1:0-13135 GCA_043822685.1 Candidatus Shapirobacteria bacterium | reverse complement strand
TCTTTGGTAACTATTAGTGATGCTTTGGCATTAATTGAGCTTAAAGCGTGTTCTTGGTTTAATATAAGGCTTTCTAAAAATGGAGGATTTTTGAAATCCAAAAAGATCTTTGAACTTGGGAAAAAGGCTGGAATTAAAGTCCAAATAGGTGGCCATTTTGGTGAAAGTGATATTTTGGAGGCAGCAAGAAGACATTTTGCTTTTGGAGCACCTAAAATTGATTCCTTTGAGGGAGGAACGGTCACTTTTTTTCAGGAACATGTTACTCAACCCTCTCTTAGCTTTAAAGACAATCTTTTGGCTAGAATTGAGTCAGTTAATGCACCTGGATTAGGGATTAATTTAAAGAATAAATATTTAAAAAGTTTTAAATAGCATGGGATTAATAGTAGACTATTGTCAAGAAAGAGAAGTTAACAAGGTAATTGAAGTAATGTGCCAGAGTGGTGAATGGGATAAACCGAAACAAGAGTACCTAGGACATGATTGGACAAAAGTTGCTCACACATTCAGGGGATTTGTTAAAAGTCAAGGAAAATTAGGGATAATTTTAGTGCTAAAAGATGGACCGAAAGTGGTAGGAGCATTGCCCCTTGCAAGAGTTGGAGATAGAAGCTTGCTTTTTGGGTGCTCCGGAATTTTGAAGAAATATGTTGGAGAGGGTGATTTTCTTCTGGACAAAGAGCTTTTCCAAAAAATACCAAAATTTTATCGAACTCTTTTATCTTATACCCGTCCCTCTTCTCTGCAATGGTTGCCTGCTCCCTTTAGAAAAAAAAGCCTGAAGAACATAGAAGACTTACTACAGAAGTGGTCTACATTACCAAAATTCTTCAGCAAATCGATAGATATTTATGGACCTTTTAACTATTGTGAATTTTCGTCTGAGAAAAAAAGGGGGTTGATAAAAAGTGGCAATCAGGTCAACAATGTTGCCAACTTTCGACCGTTATCAAATTCAAAATCGGAAATTTTCGATTTGAATAAAAGTTTTAAGTCTACTGTTCATCTCTATGAAAAATTTGACCTTTATTTATCTCGTTTTACTTTTTCCGCTTCCAAGGCAAAAGTTGTTTGTTTTGCCGGATCCACTGGTCTTAGTGGTTCGGGCTACACAGATTGTTGTTTCGTCTTTTGCCAAGATAAAAACATTAATTTAGACAAAATTCTAGTAAAGGCGGCCAATTTTTATCGGTTCAAAGACAAAAAACGATTTTTTGTACTTCTTCCTCCAAGCTTCTTAGTTAAAAGCCAACACTTAACTTTTACAAAATCTCTTTGTCAAATATTTTATGATATTCCCTCTAACCGCGATTGGCGAAGGCGATATTTAAAACTTCTGAGAAAATAGCTAATTCCGAAAATATATGCTAGATTTAGCGAAATTTTTTGTTTCTTTCCCACATTAACTCTGAAAGTTTAAGAAAACCATCTAACCCTCGCAAAAACCGACACTTAAATAGACTTTATTTTCTACTCCAAATTTCTAGTTCTTCTTTCTTTCCTTCTTACATTTTCATTTTTTGCGGCGCGTGCTGGCTGGTTTTTTCGTTTTTCGCGAGTTCCGCCGAATGGCGGGGCGAGCGGTGCAAAGCGAAGGCGGCTGCGGCGAGGAAAAGGGGTAAAGGGGAAAGGGAATTTCCGCAGCCGCCGACGCTGTTAATTTCTACGAGTTTTTGATAAAATAAGTTCGAGCTTTGTTGTAAAGTTGCACCCCGCATAGCCTTGGCGACGTGGGGCCACAAAAAAATCCCAAAGTGAACCGGTTAGGCTACCTCAGGATCTGGTCGCGATTATAGTATGTCCTATAAACAATGTCAAGTCCTAGTCTCAAGCCACCTCATTTTCTGCCTGAAAATCAGTCCCAAGTGGCGGAAAATTACTTTAAGGAGTGTCCGATAATAAAAATATCTTTAATCAATTTCGCCTGTTTCCAGCTCTTCCAAAAACTGATTTACGCCGCTTGCCCATGAACCGTTAGATAACGGGCAGTACTTTGCCATAATTTCGTCGGCGGTGGTAAAACCTTCGTCCACATATCTCTCTTTTAGTCCGTTTGCTACCCCGACAATTCCTTCTTCCCAACTGGTGAAACGCAGTGTTCCACGACTGTGAACTCCCCAACCCCAAGCATTGTAAGAATTTTCCGGGATTTTTTTGCCCAAGTTTGATTCTTGCTGGGCAATTGCTACGAGCAAACGCCAATCAAGTCGATTTTCGTCAGAAGCCTTGACGATTAAATCAGCATAAGGCTTTAACGGCGAATCGTATCTCTCCAAGTATTTACGAATGATCAGCGGTCGGGCATCGGCCGTCTGCCAGAAATTGTTCACCCGGATGCTGTTTTCCGGCAAAGCGGCATAGACTTGGGCCGGCAATACCGAAATCGCCGGCAGAACCGGATCAAGCGGTTTAAGAGGGAACAGAGTCAAGCTCACTAGGCTCGCTCCAATCACAAAAGGGGTTGTCAGCATAAAGAGAACTAAGAGCAGGCTTCTTTTCATTCTCGAGGAGAATTATCTCACCTTTTTGGCCCTCTTGTCAAATTTTTCAAGTTCAGTGAGTCGCCAGGGTCTCGAACCCTGAACCTACTCCTTAAGAGGGAGTTGCTCTACCAATTGAGCTAGCGACCCAAGTTATTTTCTTGTGCGCCCGGGGTGAGTCGAACACCCAACCATCCGCTCCGAAGGCGGATGCTCTATCCATTGAGCTACGGGCGCGCGGCAAGGGTAGTATATAATAATCTTGTGCGGAAAACTACCAGATTTGCCCATAAGAAGGGTTTTACTTGCCATCAATGTCAAAGATGGGTAGCAATCAATAAACTGATGGGAACCCGCTATCGCAATCATTGTCCCTTCTGTCTTTTCTCTCAACACATCAAACTTCCCTGCCATGGCTTAATGAAACCTTTGGCCCTGACTTTTAAAAAAGAGGGTGAGGATAAGTATGGCCAGCCGCGTCAAGGCGAATTAATGCTGGTTCATCAGTGTCAGAAATGCTTTCTAACTTCCATTAATCGTCTGGCGGCGGATGATGACCCCCAGGAAGTTTTACGGCTTTTTGACCGGTCGTTAAAATCCGAGGAAATATCTTTTCTCAAAGAAGAAGGAGTCTTGCCCCTGAAAGAAGAAGATCGTGGCCAGGTAATGACTCAGCTTTTTGGCAAGACAACTTGATTATAAAAATCTTTGTTGGTATCTAATTACGAGCAGTAATACGAAAGATTGACCCAATGTGCCAACAATTGCCCGTGCCTGATCTTGGTAAAAGACGAGAAGGTTGACCATTGTTAACGAAACAAGAATAGAAAAATAAGCCAAACTGATGGCCTTTTTTTCTTGGCCCTTTTTCATTAGGCGCGCCGCCGCGAAAAAGGCCACGGCGATAATCGCCTCCAGTCCTCGTCTAATCAAAAACCAAATTTCCCCTCGGCTGTCCGGCATTTCAATTTGGGTAATTAAGCGCCACCAATCCTCTATTCCCATAAAGAGCCAGCAAGTGATCAGGCCTAATTTTAATCCCCCGCGGGAAAAAATTTTTTCTTCAACTTTTTGAGCCCACATGAGACTGCGTTGTGTCCAAGGGGGATATCCGGAAGGCAGATTTAAAGTGGGTGATTTTAAAAATAAAAGTAGTTTTTGAGCCAGATTGGCCAACTCCGGATCCTCTTTTTGGTCGGAAAGATTTTTTAATTGTTCAGTCAACTCCTGATGTTCTTCTTGATCTAGATCGTGATCAAAGATCTCGGCAAACTTGTCCCAAATTGAGTAGAAAAGAGTGCGACGATCCATCACTGTAGGTCGACGCAGGCGGCGATAAAGCATTAAAGTAAGGAGAAAGAAGGCGTAGATAATAGGTAGGGCAGGGGGATAAAAATAATCGTTGTTTAACGAGATAAATTTACCTACTTCATCAATAAACAGACCCATACCCAAACCGGTCAGGATGGCGCTGACGGAAAGAACCGAGCGGTTGGCAAAAATTAAGGGCATGATCGCGGCGCCAAAAAGCAGCAGTCCGCCCCACAAAACATGGGCCAAGTGAAAACGCCCGCCGCCAAATTGCGGAAAACTGGTTAGTTGTAAAAAAACTCGGGTGCCAATGACCGAAAAAGCTAAACTAACCAACACCAGCATCAAATAATGCTGTCCCCCGCTTCTTCTGACCAACCCCCCAATCTTCGCCCAACTAGTGCTCTTTTTCATTTGGGGTGACTGACGGGAGTCGAACCCGCAACATCTGCCTCCACAGGGCAGCGCTCTGCCATTGAGCTACAGCCACCAAGTGTCCCCAACAGGAGTTGAACCTGTAGTCTACTCCTTAGAAGGGAGTTGCTTTGTCCAATTAAGCTATGGGGACTTGAGCAGGGTACGAGAGTCGAACTCGTCTCTCCACCTTGGAAGGGTGGCGTTGAACCGCTCAACTAACCCTGCGTGAGGCGATTCTAACAAAAAAGACCCTTCTTGACAATTAAACCTTAAAGCTTTATATTAATTTCGTTATGGCTAAAAAGGTTGTTGTCCGCAAAAGTCTTCCCCGCCGCCGAAGTGTTACCCGTCTTCGTTTGACAAAGAAAGTCCTTGAAAAGGCGATTCAACCGGTCAAACCAATTGTCAGTCGGGGGAAAAAAATTGCCATCACGATCTTAATTTTGTTTATTCTTGGCGCTTTGGGTTACAACTTCAAGCATCTTTTTGTTGTTGCCTTGGTTAATCAGACACCGATTGCTCGCTTTACCTTTGATCGTCAGCTGGAAAAGCAAATCGGGAAAGATTTTTTGGAAAATGAGATTAGCCGGCAGTTGATTTTGCAGGAAGCGGCCAAGCAAAAGATAGAAGTCCAGACCTCTGAAATTGACACCAAAGTTACAGAGATTGAGAAGCAGATTGAAGATCGAGGCGCTAAACTGGAAGATCTTTTGGCCGCTCAAGGCCAGACACGGGACAGCTTGAGGGATCAATTGAGGGTCCAGTTAATCATTGAGAAGATTTTAGCCAAAGATATCAGTGTTACCGAAGAGGAAATAAAAACTTATTATGATCAAAACAAGGCTTCTTTTGCCGAAGATCAAACTCTTGATCAGGTTAAGACGAGTGTTGCTCAACAGCTTTTTCAGCAGAAATTAAGCGAAAAAATTTCTCCTTGGCTGGCCGATTTGCGCGCCAAGGCCCAAATCCGCTATTTCCTTACTTTTTAGTTTTAAATTTTTAGTCGGAGATGGCAGGCTCGAACTGCCGACCTCACGGTCCCAAACCGTGCGCTCTACCAACTGAGCTAATCTCCGGTGTGCCGAGAGCGGGACTCGAACCCACACGATCTTGCGATCAAGAGATTTTAAGTCTCTCGCGTCTACCAATTCCGCCATCCCGGCCAAACGCTCTTATTATCCTTGATTTTAGCTGTCAAAGCAAGCTGAACTGTGCTATAATTCCCCCTTGTGAAAAGATTTTTGACCAAGAAATATCTAATTCTTTTAGTTGTTTTGTTTGCCGCATTTATTGGCTGGCGGATAATGGCGGCAAGAAAGAAAGCGGCGATCAAACCTCCTCCCCTGCCGGTGGTAGAGAGCAATTTGATTTTATCGGGCGAGCTGAAAGCCGAAAGAGCGGTTGATTTGCAATTTCAATCGAGCGGCCTGCTTTCTTGGGTAGGAGTCAAAGAAGGCGATCAGGTTAAAAAATATCAGACTTTGGCGACGTTGGATCAACGGAGTGTTAAAAAAAATCTGGAAAAATATTTAAATTTGTATTCTAAAAGTCGTTGGGATTTTGATCAAGCAGGGCAAGATAACCAAGATTACCAAACCTTGGCCAGTGACGCCAGTGATGCGGTTAAGCGCATTCTCGAAAAAGCTCAATTTGATTTAAATAACGCGGTTTTGGATGTGGAATTACAGGACTTGGCTGTGCAATATTCGCGATTAAGTACTCCGATTGATGGCCTTGTTACTCGCATAGACCAGCCTTATGCTGGGGTAAATATTCTTTACACGGCAATAACTAGCGTGGTAGATCCCCAATCGCTTTATTTTGAGGTGGCGGCTGACCAAACCGAGGTGGTTAAAATTGCTCTTAACGAGTCGGTCAAGGTTACTTTAGACTCCTTTCCTGACCAAACTTTTACCGGCAGGGTCACCCAAATTGATTTTGCCCCCAAGGCAGGTGAAACCAGTACTGTTTATCGATTAAAGGTTGTTTTAGACGATTTTGACAACACTCAATTACGTTATCGTTTGGGCATGACCGGCGATGTCGAATTCAATCATTAAGCTGGTGGGGATTAACAAAGTTTATCGGGTGGGTGAAGAAGATTTTTTTGCCCTCAAAAATATTTCCCTTAAAATCAATAAAGGTGAGTTGGTGGGTTTAATTGGCGCCTCCGGTTCGGGTAAATCAACCCTAATGCATTTGATTGGTTTGCTGGATCGGCCGACCAGTGGTCAAATTTTAATTGCCGATCGAGATGTGGCTGGTCTGGACGATGACGCACTATCACGACTGCGCAATGAATTTGTGGGTTTCGTTTTCCAGCAGTTTAATTTAATCAACAAGCTGTCGGTAAGAGAAAATATTTTATTACCCTCGGTTTATCGACGCGGGATTGCTGGTCAAGAATACGAAAAACGAGCCGATGATTTATTGAAGCGTTTTGGCATGTGGGAGCGGCGCGATTTTTATCCCAATAAAATCTCCGGCGGCCAGCAGCAGCGCACCGCTATTACCCGAGCTTTAATTATGAACCCTAAACTAATTTTGGCCGATGAGCCCACCGGCAATTTGGACAGCAAAACCGGAGAAGAAATTCTGAAACTTTTAAAATCTTTAAATAAAGATTTTGGGGTGACGGTGGTAATTGTCACTCACGATGAAAACGTGGCGCGCCAAACCACAAGATTAATTCGATTAGTTGACGGAGAGATTAAAACATGACGCTTTATTTAAAATTTTTACTCAAGACGGCTTTTGATGATCTGCGGCGCAATAAAATCCGTACGCTCTTAACTTCGCTGGGTATCTTGATTGGCGTTTTCGCGGTGGTGATTTTGATTGCCTTGGGGGTGGGAATTAATAATTATATTGCCCAGCAATTTGAAAGTTTGGGAACTAATTTACTTTACGTTTTGCCGGGTAAAATTATCCAAGAAGGTGGTTTTAGCCAGCAAAGTGCCATGCCTGCGATCAAGTTTGAGGAGCGCGATATTAATGATTTAAAACGTTTGGCCGTTTTGGAAAAGGTGGTACCGGTTGATTCCAAAACCGTCTCAGTAGAGATTGCCAAAAAGTCCGAAAGAACGACTCTTTATTTAACCAGTGGTGATTTTTTTACCATTCGTGATCTTAAAGCGCAGGCGGGCGAGATTTTTACCAATTTAGATGTCGAAAAAAGAACCCGTAAAGTGGTGATTGGCTCTAAAATTGCGGAAAAACTTTTCGGTAGTGCTGCCAACGCTTTGGGTAAAGGAGTGCGGTTGGAAAATCAACGTTTTGAAATTATGGGAGTGACGGAAAGCAAGGGCGGCGGCGGCTTGGGCGGGCCGGATTTTGACTCCTTTACTTATTTACCTTACAAGTCGGCGCCAAGTCTTAATCCGGATAAGAAATTTTATACTTTGCTGTTAAAAGTTCGAGAAGCCAAAGATATTCCTCTTGCCAAAAAAGAAGCAACGACGATTTTGACTCGGCGTTATAATCCGGATGAAATTTCCGTGGTGGAACAAACGGAGATTATTAAGGCCATTGACTCCATTATCAGCGTTGTCAATTCGGTTTTGGTCGCGATTGGTTCGATTTCTTTGCTGGTAGGCGGAGTGGGGATTATGAATATTATGTATGCGGCGGTGACCGAGAGAATTAAAGAGATTGGTATTCGGCGAGCGATTGGCGCGACCCAACGGAATATTTTACTGCAATTTTTGTCCGAAGCTTTGATTTTGTCTTTGTTTGGCGGCCTGGCCGGCTTGTTGTTGGCGGCCTTGGTGGTTTTGGCGGTGCAAAGTTTTTTCCCGGCGGCAATTAATTTAATTTCCGTTGTGGTTGCCGTGGTTGTTTCTTCGCTGATCGGTGTTTTCTTCGGTGTTTTTCCGGCCAACAAAGCCGCCAAACTCTCCCCCATCGACGCCATCAGGTACGAGTAATGTTATCATGTTTTAAAACATGATAACATTATTTGATTAAATGAATTGGACAATTGTGCCATCGAGGGGGCAAAAGGAGAGGCTGACGAGTTGGCCGGGGAATTTGGCGCCCGGACCCCAGATTTTCGCTTCTTTATAAATTTCAATTTTGCCGGGCATAAAATCATTGATCAATTCTTTCAAGCTTTTGCCCTGTTTAATAATAAAAGGCTCTTGCCGGTCAGCGTAAGAGTAGACGCGAATTAACTTTAATTTTTGCCAGATTTTTTCGCGCAATTTCTCTAAATTAATTTGCTTTAACGCACTGATGGCCAAATCAACATCTAAAGAATCAGCTAAATCGCTTTTGTTTAAAATTGTAAGCGAAGGCAGATAAACGCGATTACCCAACATTGTGTCGATCATCTGCTCGGCGGCAATATTTTCATTGATGGTGATTTCGGCGTTGACGAGGCGGAGTTCTTCGCATAAAGCTCTGATCGTCACCTCGCTTAATTTTAAATTGGAAGAGGCGTTGATTTTTAGCCCGCCAGCCGGTTTTTTATTGATGATGACTTGAGGCTTTTTTTGGTTTAGCCTAATCCCCGCTTCGTTGATCTCCTTTTTTATTTCCTTGACCTGGTTTAAGGTTTTGGGGTCGACAATGATCAAAATTAAATCGGCAGCTCTGGCCACGGCCAAAATTTCTTTGCCTTTGCCCTTGCCCAGTGCGGCGCCCCGGATAATGCCCGGCAAATCTAAAAGTTGGATTTTCGCCCCTCGATAAGCCATCATGCCGGGAATGACGTTCAAAGTCGTAAAGTCATAGTCGCCGACTTTGGATTCGGCATTGGTGAGTTGGTTTAGCAAAGTTGATTTGCCTACCGACGGCGGCCCTACTAAAACAATGGTGGCTTCGCCGGTTTTTTTCATCGCAAAACCTCCCCTTCCCCCACGATGACGCCGAAAAAGCTGATTTTGTTTTTCCTCTTTCAGGCGAGCTATCTTGGCTTTGAGCCTGCCCAAGTGGTGATCGGTGCCTTTGTGATGAGGTGTTTCGGCGATTTCTTTTTCCAATCGCTTGATCACCTCTTCCGGATTCTCTCCCTTGGTGACCACCGGTTTAATCATCATGATAAAGCGATTTTACCACGTTCATGGTATAATTCGTGGGTGAAACAGATTCGCAACTTGGCCATTATTGCCCATGTCGACCACGGCAAAACTACGCTGGTGGATGCTCTTTTGCGGCAATCGCAAACCCATTTAAACAAAGACATCGCCCAAAATGACTGCATTATGGACAGCAATGTTTTGGAGCGTGAACGCGGCATCACGATTTTTTCCAAAAACGCCTCGGTAGTTTGGCAAGGAGTCAAAATTAATATTATCGATACGCCCGGTCACGTCGATTTTGGCGGCGAAGTCGAGCGGGTGCTTAAAATGGCCGATGGCGCACTTCTTTTGATTGATGCTCAAGAAGGACCGATGCCGCAAACGCGTTTTGTTTTGAAAAAAGCCCTCGAGTTAAAACTCAAAATTATTGTGGTGATTAATAAAATTGATAAGCCCAATGCGCGAATTGGTGAGGTTTTAAACCGAACCTTTGATTTATTTATTGATTTAGGCGCCGATGAAGAAACGGCGAATTTCCCCCTTGTTTATGCTTCGTCTAAACTGGGCAAGGCGGGCCTAGAACCTGATCTGGAAAAAATGACGGATATTTCTCCGCTTTTTGATTTAATTATTAATTTTTTACCACCGCCGATTGGTAAAGCCGATAAACCCTTGCAGCTTTTGGTAACTTCAATTAATTGGGATAATTTCAAAGGTCGAATGGCTCGCGGCCGGATTGCCAATGGCTCATTAAAGGCCGGTCAGGAAGTAGCTCATATTAATCGGGAGGGAGAGGTTAAAAAATATCACTTAACTTCTTTGATGACTTTTGAAGGTCTGGAGGCCAAGGAAGTTAGCGAGGCTCCTGTCGGTGAGATTGTCGCTTTGGCGGGAATTCCGAATATTACGATTGGAGAAACTATTGCCGATTCAAGCAATCCCCTTCCTTTGCCGCTTTTGCAAATCGAAGAACCAACGGTAAAAATGACCTTTAACGTTAACTCCTCTCCTTTTGCCGGTCGTGAGGGCAAATTTACCACTTCCCGGCAGATTCGTGAGCGTTTATATAAAGAAATGGAAAATGATGTGGCTTTAAAAGTCGAGGATTCTCCTTCCGGCGGCTGGCTGGTCTCCGGACGGGGCGAATTGCATTTGGCAATTTTAATTGAACGCTTGCGCCGCGAAGATTATGAGCTGGAAGTTTCCCCGCCGCAGGTAATTACCAAAATGATTGACGGCCAGAAAATGACCCCTTATGAAGAAGTTTTTATTGGGACTCCCCAAATCTATTCGGGTTTAGTGATTCAAAAATTGGGAGCGCGTTACGCGCGTATGCGGCAGATGGAAACACGTGACGGGCAGGTCCAGCTGGAGTTTATTATTCCCACGCAAGGCTTATTTGGTTACCGCTCTGAATTTCTTGCTGACACTCGCGGCTTGGGGGTGATGAATACCAATTTTTACCAATATTTGCCGGATAAAAGTGCTTGGAAAGAACGCGAGCGCGGCTCGCTGGTAGCTCACGAAACGAGCTTAACGCGGCTTTATGGTTTGACCGGTGTTCAAGCTCGAGGTGAACTCTTTGTTGGGCCCGGAGTGGAGGTTTATGGTGGTCAAGTGGTTGGCCAAAGCGCTCGACCGGATGATTTACGCGTTAATGTGTGCAAAGAAAAACAACTTTCCAACATGCGTTCCAAAGGAGAAGGGGTGATGGAGCATTTCAATACGCCAAGAACGATGGACTTGGAAGATGCTTTGGAATATATTAACGAGAGTGAGCTGGTGGAGGTGACGCCCAAATCGGTACGAATCCGCAAAACTATTTTAGACGAGGCTGAGGAGAGACGAAGATTGAAAGGCTTAACCAAGTAGATGTTCATCGACGAAGTTGACAATATTGTTTTTGAGGCTGGTCACGGCGGCGCCGGCCGTGTTTCTTTCCATCGTCCTCCCGAAAGAGGTCCTGATGGCGGCAACGGCGGCAAGGGTGGTGATCTCTACCTAAAAACGGTTGAGGATTCAATGGCCATGACTCGTTTTGCCGCCAAAAAAGAATTTCAGGCCGCTCATGGAGAAAAAGGCGGCTGTAATCACAAAAGCGGTCGGGATGGCCGGGATCTTTATTTGGATTTACCAATGGGGACCGATATTTTTGATCAAAACGGCCAAAAAATTTTGGTGATGGAAAAGCCCGGTCTAACGATTTTGTTTTGCCGCGGTGGTTTGGGGGGACAGGGTAATTTTGAATTTCGCTCTTCCGTCAACACGACTCCCAAATATGCCCAGCCGGGCTTGGCGGGTGAAAAAAAGACCGTCCGTTTGGTCCTGAAGTTGATTGCCGATTACGGCTTAGTGGGGCTGCCCAATGCCGGTAAAAGCAGTTTATTGAATGTTTTAACCAAAGCGAGAGTTAAAGTAGCGGCTTACCCTTTTACCACCTTGGAACCAAATTTAGGTGTTTTGAACGGCAAAATTATTGCCGATATTCCCGGTTTGATTGCCGGGGCTTCAACGGGTCGGGGTTTGGGGATTAAATTTTTAAAACATATTGAAAAAGTTGCTTTGCTGTTGCATTGTTTATCGGCCGAGTCGGAGGATCTGATTGCCGATTATCAAACTGTTCGGCAAGAATTAGCCAATTATTCTCACGATTTAATTAATAAAACCGAAATTATTTTGCTTACCAAGAGCGATTTAATTAATCAAACTGCTTTAAAGGAGCAGCTGGCGACATTGAGAAAATTAAAAAAGAAAGTTTTGCCGGTTTCGATTTATGACGAGGCTTCTCTGAAAAAATTAGCAGGGATACTTTCTGACAGTGAAAAATTTCTGGTTGAGCCTTAAGAGGCCGATTATCGGTTTGGCGCCGATGGAGGGTATAACTGACGAGCCAATGCGTCAGATTCAAACTTTGGCAGCCAAACCGGATGTAATTTACACAGAATTTGTGAGTGTAGAAGGTCTGGTTCGAAGACCACTGCGTTTGCTGAAAAAACTTACTTTTCAGAAAAACGAGCGGCCGATTGTCGCTCAACTTTTTGGTGTTGATCCAAATTCTTTTGCTCGGGCGGCAATGATAATTAAAGAATTGGGCCTTGACGGGTTGGATCTGAATTTTGGCTGTCCGGCGAGAAAGGTTTTGCGGCAAAAAGGTGGCGCGGCCTTGATCGGTAATTATCAACTGACCGACAAAATTATTTCTGCTTGTTTAAAAAGTAAAATTCCCCTTTCGGTTAAAACTCGTTTGGCTCACGATCAAAAAGAAACTCTGGCGTGGTTAAAATTTTTAACCGCTTATCCTCTATCGGCGATATGTCTGCATGGTCGAAAAATTTCTCAATTGCATGCAGGGCCGGTTAATTGGGAATTAATTGCTCAAGGGGCAAAAATTGCTCAAACCAAAAAGATTCTTTTTTTGGGCAACGGCGGAGTTAAAACTCGGAGTGAAGCAGAAGAAAAGTGTCATCAATATGGCTTTGATGGGGTATTGATCGGTCAGGCGGCTTTGGGCAATCCCTGGCTCTTTGTCGATCAATCTCCTACTCTGTCGGAAATCAAAAAAATTATTTTGGCACACGCTCATCTGGCTTATAATTTTTATGGCCCTAGGGGTTTTTCGGCAACTCGCAAACACTTTCTGGCTTATCTTCGTGGCTTGCCACACCAAAAGGAGCTTAAAGCGGCTCTTTTAACTGCCGCTACACCAGCAGAAATTGCCGAAGTTCTCAAACTCTAGCCTTTGGGTTATAATAGCTTTGGTTGGATTGCCCGGTCGTCTAACGGTAGTCGCCTTAACGGCGACCCGCCGATGAGGCGGGGACAACAGGCTTTGAAAAGGAAGTTAACTAGTTTTGCCCGGTCGTCTAACGGTAGTCGCCTTAACGGCGACCCGCCGATGAGGCG
>JBDRBL010000008.1:0-10538 GCA_043822685.1 Candidatus Shapirobacteria bacterium | reverse complement strand
CAGCCGGCACAAGCCTTATGGAAGCTTTCTCTTTTTGGGTCCTACCGGCGTGGGCAAAACGCAAACCGCCAAAGTTTTGGCCGGCGCTTATTTTGGCGCAGAAGAACGCCTGATTCGCTTCGATATGAGTGAATACCAAGGCGAAATTGGTTTCACTAAAGCGCTGGGCGACCCCAACACTCAAGAGCCGGGGTTGCTTGTCAAAGCCATTCGCGACAACCCTTTCTCGGTCTTGCTTTTAGATGAAATCGAAAAAACCGACCCAAAAATTCTTAACTTGCTTTTACCCTTGCTTGATGAAGGCTATCTCACCGACAATTTTGGTCACAAGCTCGATGCCCGTCACCTGATTATTATTGGCACTTCCAATGCCGGCTCGGAGATGATCCGCCAAAAAATAGCCCAAAAAGTTAAGTTTAGCGACTTAAGCAGCCAGGTTTTGAATTATATTCAAAAAGAGCGCATTTTTTCCCCGGAACTACTCAATCGTTTTGACGGCGTGATTGTCTACCTGCCGCTGACTCAAAACGAATTAAAACAGGTTACCCGTCTAATGTTATCGGAATTAAACGCTCGCCTGATCGACAAGGAAATCAGTGTTAAGATTACCGATAAATTGATTGATCAGATTGTTGAACTAGGCAACCAGCCGGAGTTTGGCGCCCGCGCTTTACGTCGAGTAATTCAAGATCGCGTCGAAACCCGGCTCGCCCAAAAGATGCTCGATGCCTCCCTCACCCGCGGCGAAGTGGTGGAAATCAACCTTGACAAGAGTTTTTAAATTTGGTATTATAAATCCAGTATTATTTTAAGGAGGCCAAATGGCCGAACGACCGTCGACTTTTTGGGAGAGGTTAGCTGGGGTGCATCACTATCCCAAATCAGGAGGTGACTATGCCGAGACGACTCAACAGGCCAACCGCCACGGAGGGTGTGAAGTAGAGTATGGGGCGTGGGACGGCAGGCCAGGTTGGACAGATGCGAGGGCAATGGGCAAGGTGCCCGTTTCACACCAAGTTCCACACCAAGGGGGTTAATTCTTGCTTTTTCTTGCCAACATCTTTCCCAAGCCTTCCACGGCACGAAGAATTTCAATAGGAATGGCAAAAACGATCGTGTTTGATTGATCAGAGGAGATATCGTTAATTGAATTAAGCGTGCGCAAATGCAAAGCGCCGGGAGTTTGGGCCTTTGAAAAACTGGCCAAACCAATTGCCAGCCCGGCTCCATCAAGCTATCAAACTTGCCCAAACTAAACTTGACCCCTCGCTCGTATTGATTGATCTGCTTAATTGAACCCAAAACGAGCAAGATAATTAAAATCAGTAAAATCAACATCTCCATACTTTATTTATACCCTATTTGTCCTGTTTTTTCAAACACCACGACACCACTTGACAATCTTAAAATGTATTTATATAATATTGACAATGCCGGACGTAAACCAACTTGAAGGGTTTGACTGGAACAAGGGTAATCTCGATAAAAGTTACCAAAAACACGGTACTACCCCTCAAGAGGCCGAAGAAGCTTTTTTGGATCCAAATCTCAAGGTTAGCGATGATCCAAAGCACTCTCAAAGCGAGAAAAGGTTCGTCGCCTTAGGTAAAACCTTTAATCGAAAAATTTTGTTCATTGTTTTTACTTTTAGAAATAAATTAGTTAGAGCTGTCTCCGCCCGAGCGGCCAATCAGAAAGAAAGGAAAAGATATGAAAGCATTTAAAAAATTGCCAAATTTTAAATCGGAAAAAAGCGAGAGAGAGTTTTGGTGGACACACGACTCGACCGATTATATCGACTGGAGCAAGGCCAAAAATTGGCAATTCCCTAATTTAAAATTAACTAGTCGGCCAGTAACTTTGCGCTTACCGCAAAATCTTATTAATAATCTGAAGGTTCAGGCACATCGCTTGGATTTGCCCTACCAGACGCTGATCAAACAACTTCTCTTTCGCGCCACCCTGGCCAATCAATAAATCAAACACCTCTTCACCACCGATCTTCTCACTCGATTCGACATTGTTATTTTTGAAATATGCCGGCCCGATTACTTATTTCAAAAGGGTTCCGATGTTGATTTAGCTATTCTTGCTCACCAAAAAACCGATTTTAATTTTCTTTTTAACCTTGCTTCTCAACTCTCCCACCTCTTACATCTCGAAGTGGAAATTCAAAACCTGGATCAAGTTTCTTTGCCTTTCGCCTTCCGTGTCATTTCTACCAGCCAAGTTTTGCTTGGTCATAACTCTGCTCATCGAGTTGCTTTTGAAACAGATCTTCTCAACCGTTATTTTGACTTAAAAGATTTTTACCAAGAGTTTGACCAGCAAGTTGCTTATCTGGCCCAACAGGGAGTTCTTCATGCTCGACCTTTTGCGTATTAACGATCGTTTATTAGAAATTCGCCGCCCATGCGAGAGAATAAAGAACTTTTTGCTATTCTGGCAAAGATGGATATTATTGATCAAAAATTGTCAATCAATCTTCAAAAGATGGCCGGCATGCGGAATATTCTCGCCCACGAATATTTAGAAATTGACAAAACCCAAGTCTATCGCGCCATCAAAGAAAACCTCCCTGACATTGTTCACTATTGTCAAGCTATCGAGATTTTTCTCCAAAAACAAAGCCACTCACCCACGGCAAAGCAGTAATTTGTCCATCCGGCCGACAAGGCACCTGCACGGGCTTATTCTGCAATAAACGATAGGCGTGGTAAAATAACCTCATGGACAAGGTGTATCAGCCGCAATTGCACGAAAAAAAAATTTATACCCTGTGGGAAAAGGGTGGCTATTTCACCCCCAAGATCAATAAAAAGAAAAAGCCTTTTACAATTTTACTCCCCCTGCCCAACGCCAACGACCCGATGCATATGGGCCACACCCTGTTTACCGTTCAAGACATTATGATTCGTTATCATCGGATGCGGGACGAACCGACACTGTGGCTGCCCGGCGGCGATCACGCCGGCATTGAAACCCAATATATCTTTGAAAAACATCTCGCCAAAGAAGGTAAAAGCCGTTTTGATTTTGATAGGAAAACTCTTTACCAGATGATTGCCGATTTTGTGGACCAAAATAAAAATCTCAACCAGCAGCAGATGCGCCAATTGGGTTTTTCTTTAGATTGGAGCCGGTATCACTACAGCCTAGAGCCTGAAATTGTCAAAAAAGTTTTTGAGACTTTTCGAAGATTACACCAAAACGGCTTGATCTATCGGGCTAAAAGAATGGTTAATTATTGCCCCAAATGCGGCACTGCTTTTTCCGATTTGGAAATTAATCACGAAGAAAGAGATGATCAGCTTTATTTTCTAAACTATGGCTCGATCCAAATCGCCACCACGCGGCCGGAAACGATTTTTGCCGACGTCGCGATCGCGGTTCACCCCGGAGACAAACGCTACAAAAAACTCATTGGTCAGCAAGCAATTCTTCCTCTCGTCAATAAAAAAATTCCCATCATCGCCGATGAGGCGATTAAGATGGATTTTGGCACCGGCGCCCTAAAAGTCACGCCTGCTCATGACCAGATTGATTATGAAATTGGCCTCAAACACCAGCTGCCCATAATTGAGACTATTGGCCAAAACGGCCGGCTGATCAATGTCCCGACTAAATATCTGGGCTTGAAAGTTTTAGCCGCCCGACAAGCCATCATCAATGATTTGCAAAAAGCCGGTCTTTTGGTCAAAACTGAACCTTTAACTCACACTGTCAACCTGTGTTACAAGTGCGGCACCACCATCGAACCCATGCTTCTGCCCCAATGGTACCTCAAAACCAAATCGCTCGCCAAAGCAGCCATTAGGGCGGTCAAAACAGGCCAAACGACAATCATTCCCAAAAAGCGCTTTGAGAAAATGTATTTTGACTGGCTGGAAAATATTTTGGACTGGAATATCTCCCGCCAGATTGTCTGGGGACCGCAAGTTCCCGTTTGGTACTGTTTGGATTGCCATCCGAAAATCCGAATCACTTTTATCAATCGCCAAAAAAAGCGTGTCGCCGATAGCTATCAAAAAATTAAAAACACTTACTCTTTGACAGAAATCAAAGCGGGAATACAAACTATTCTCGCTCCCACTCAAGTCGGTTATCAACTCGAAGACAAAGCTTGTGCTAAATGCGGCGGCCATAATCTGGTGCAAGACACCGATACTTTTGATACCTGGTTTCTGTCCGGCCAGTGGCCCCTCACTACTTTGGGTTATCCCGACTCTAAGGATTTTGATTATTTTTATCCCACCTCGGTTTTGGACACGATGTGGGATATTTTATTTTTCTGGGTGGCCAGGATGATGATGCTGGGCTTGTATCGCACCGGCCAAGTGCCTTTCACAACTATTCATATCCACGCTCGCGTCGTGGATAAAGACGGCAAAAAGATGAGCAAGAGCAAGGGCAACGTCATTAATCCCATGGAGATGATTGAAAAATACGGCGCCGATGCTCTGCGCTTAAGTCTGGTGTACGGCGTTTCTCCGGCCAGCGATATTACCGTCTATGAAGACAAAATCCGCTCGATGCGCAACTTTGCCAATAAAATTTGGAACGCGAGTCGTTTTGTGCTGGAGTACAAAAACGAAGTTAATACTCAACAGTTAGCAGTTAATAGTCAAGAAGATCAACAGATTCTCAAAGAAATGAAGCAAACAGTTAAAAAAGTCACGGCGTACTTGGATAAATATCGTTTTGATTTAGCCCTAGAAACCATTTATGATTTTTTCTGGCACTCATTTTGCGATCGCTATATCGAAAGCGCCAAAACTCGCCGCCAAGAAGCCCAACCGGTTTTGGAAGAGGTGTTAAAAACTTCCCTCAAGCTCTTGCACCCTTTTATGCCCTTTATCACCGAAACGATTTGGCGGCAATTTAAAGAACAACAACCCCTCATCATCTCCAAATGGCCAAAGTAAAACTTTTGTTTCTCTCTCTTTTGGTCGTAATATTGTTGTCTTTGATCTGTTTTATTTTTCGGATAAGAAATCAAAATAATCAAGAAAGAGTGGCACTTCAACAACAGGTTGCCACTTGGGAAAAGATTGCCAAAAGCAAGCCGGATTATCGGGATGCGTGGCTGCAGTTAGCCAAATTTCATTACGAACAGCAAAACCTAAATCTCGCCAAATATTATGTTGATAACGCTTTAAAATTGGATCCCAATTACGAGGTTGCCCAAGAATTTAAGCGGCGGCTGCCTTAGTCTCGCCTCCGGCAGGCTCCGCCCCGCCCTCGACGGGTTTTGCCTCACCTTCAACAGGCTTAACTTCCTCCGCCTCGCCTTCGGCTACGACCGGCTCGGGTTTAACTTCTTCCTTGGCCAGTTCATCAATCTTTACCAGCAAGTCTTCCGGATCGCTTAAAATCTTCACCCCCGCAGGAGTTTTTAACTCGCTGACCTTAATTGTCGCCCCCACCTCGCTTAGCGAGGTAACGTCAATTTCAAATTTTTCCGGTAAATCGGTCGGCAGTGCCTCTACCTCCACTTCCAAAAGCGGTTGGATCAAAATTCCCAAGCTCTGCACCGCCGCCGGCGCTTCACCGATTAATTCTACCGGGATTCTCGCCGTCAATGTCTCTTTCAAGTTTACCTGATAAAAATCAACGTGCAGGGGTTTATCCGAAACCGGCTCCAATTGGACATTGTGAATCAGAACCGGCCGCGTCTTCTCCTCGCCTTTCAAACTTAACTCCACCAACCCCGTTTCTCCGGCCGCTTGAAACACCGGCCAAAACTCCCTTAAAACAACTTGGACTGATTGTGATTTAATCGCCTTCCCGTAAACATTCGCCGGCACCAATCCTTCCCGTCTTATTTTTTTGACTTTTCTACCCACAACTTTTCTTGATTCAACCGTCAATTTTAGAACTTCCTTTTTTGTCGTTTTTGCCATGCTCCGTATCTTAATTGATCCTAACTATTTTGTCAAATACGCCTCAAAACTCAAATCCTGGTTCCACGGCGCCAGCCAAAGATAACTTCCCTTCTCCGCTCTCACCTCCGGTTTAAATTGAAAACCCACTAGCCCCGTCCCCGGCGTTAGTCTCAAATTAAAAACTTCTTCTTTCGCCCCGGACTGTTTTTGTACCAGCAATAAATATTGCCGCGGTTTTTTCGAATCACTGGTAATTTCCCGGCTGTATTCCACTTGAACCTGGCGTTTTTGTTTAATCGGCACCTCCACCGGGAAACCCACCACCCATTTATCTTTCACCTCGCTTTGATAAATCAACGCCTGATCCACCTCCTGCCCCTCCACCGTCACTTTTTGCACCCTCACTCCCGTCGGCAACACCAAACGCAAATAATTTTTATAATTTCCCCCGGGAAATACTTCCGCCGGACTCTCGTTTTGGTAAGCTAAAGTTACCTGGCTCTTTAACTCGCCCTCTTCCATTTTTACCGCCAATTCCGTTTCTCTTTTGACAAAATAATTTGCCTTATTCACTCCGACATTGGCTTCTACCACCATTAAATAATCACTCAAACAATCATAACTTGCCGCTTCCAAACATTGAAAACTCCGCCAGCCTCCATGCCAGTTCAGATTTATCAGCGCCGCTTGCACCTGCGGCTGATTAACATAAAGCAAAACCTCTTTCTCCTGTAATGACTGGTAAAAACCCCCCAACAGTGCCAATACTCCCTTGCTCTCCAGCCGCATCATCCGATCAAACATGGCTCTTGCCAGCCCGCCTAAAAAATCCTGTTTTTGGGTCGATCCGGGAAAAAAATTAATTTCACTGTGATATTCTGCCCGTTCAAACAAATTCTGCGCGGTGATCTTTTCACCGAAATCATTTACCCCTACCTCGCCCAAAACATCCATAATCTTCTGCGCCGCCGCCAAATTAAAACCGACCACTCCATCCACTGGCCTGCCCGTCTCCTTTTCCAAAAACCAGGCCGCCTTTGCCCCTACTGCCGGAAAATCCGGCTCCCAGTTAACATCCCGCAGGTACCAATTCGCTTCTCCTAAATATTTTTTTAACTCCGGCGGCGGCTCTACGTGACCCTTCAATTGTCCATCCAGAGCGTAAACATCTCTCACTTCAAAATCCACAAGTTGCCCTTTGCTGAAAGTTACCACCGCCAGCGACCCGATAAAACCCCCCGTCGGCCGCAGTTCATTGTTGTTTTGCAAGAGCACTAAATAACTTTTATTCTGCTCTCCTCCCGTCATTTCCGGCAAATACTCGATTGTCCGGCTCAATTCCAGCACCAATCTCCGCGCCGATCCTAAATTATCCCCCAAATCTGTCGGCAACACACCCACTTCGTCAAACAATGACAGGTCCTCATACAGGTTTTTCAGCCGCGGCTTTAAAGCAATGACTAATTCCTCCATTTCTCCCAACCTCTTTTTCTCTCCTAAGTTTTTCTCTTGAAAAATCAACTGCCCTAAACGCTTTACTTGCTCATAGACTTTTTTATTTTCGTCCAATAAGCCCGCCAGTTCCCTTCCCGCCCGTATTTTCCCACTTATCCTCTCCACTTTTCGGCAACTGCTCTCTGCTCTCCCCGCTACCTTGAACGCCTGACCGAAATTGCCACTTCGAAAAGCGATCTCGATCTGTCTCAAGTGGTAATAACACTGCCCCGCCGGATAAAAAAATACCCCTCCCAGCAACAAAAGCCCCACCGCCAAAAACACTCTCCAACCACCCTTGTTTCTTTCTTGCCGCCTCTTAACTTCCACCGTCTTTCCCTCGCTTTGCCGCTTTGAAACCTTGCCGCTTTGGAACCTCCTAAAATACTCCACGGTTATCCTCACCCCCTCCCGCCACTCTGTCGGGGTCTTCACCGGCATTCTCTCCAGTTCCTCCTCTCCCAATCTTTCGCCTCTCTCTTTCCCGGTAAAGCTCATCTTTATCCGGCTATTTACCAAGCGCTGTGCCTCCAGCGTTGCCGACAAACAACTCATCGAAGTTGATGTCACCAGATAAGCTCTCTTTTTTGTTCGTGGAGAAAAGATTAGTTTTGTCAGCTGGTAAATTAAGTCGGCCACAAAAAGCGGATAAATTTGGGTTGCCCCGGTCTTGGCCATCACCACCACTCCGCCGCCAACCGCTCGTTTAATCAAACGGCTGATAAAACCTCTTCCTTCTAACGACATTTTCGGCCCGTAAACATCCTGCCATGCCACCCACCGATAATCCAGTTTTGGCTGTCTTTTTAATTCTTCAAACTCCTCTTTGCCAAAAAAGTTTTCGGTGCCAATCAACAGCTTTCCCGAAAACTTCTGTGTCAGGTTGGCCAACGAAATCAATAAACTTTTGCTGAAATTTTCCGGCAAGTAGAAACAATAGTCAAACCGCTCCAGCTCTAGCTTAACCAGTTCCTTCGGCTCCACCAAAACGGTTTGACAGTGGAGTTTTACCAGTGCCTCTTTGAGGAAATAACCGACAAAGCTGCTTCGTCCGACAATTAACGCAACGGGTTTTTGCTGTTGACTAATTTGAGCAGTAATCACCTTTCCATCTTATCATAAATCATCCAGAATTTGATTAACCAACTTGTCCGCCAAATAATTTTTTTCCCGCGCAATGTGCGCATAATTAACACGGGAATTTAATTCTTTTTCCAGCCCTCGAACCGTCACCGCCAATTCCTGCAATTTTTTATCTTTGATTTTATAACGACCGTTTAATTGACTTACCACCAAAAGCGAATCGAGATAAAAATTAATCACCTCCGCCAAAGGCGGCTGGTCGTTCACAACTAACCATCTTAACGCCAAGACAACCGCCTGATACTCGGCCACATTATTAGTGGCCGTCCCCAAAAAGCGCCCTTGCCGAAATAAAATTTTTTCTTTATCTTTCACAACAAAGGCGGCGGCGGCCGGTCCCGGATTTCCTCTTGCTCCACCATCGGTAAAAATTTTTATCATCTTGTCCATAGATTAATTTTATCACAAAAAATCGATTCAATTAATTAAATCGAACCTTCACACGTGTCCTTTTTAAGCCTGAGCCTACTTTTTCAGAACTCGATAAAGATAGCCGGCGCTGATAAGCAAGGTTAAGCTTTCGGTCATCACCGTTATCCAGGCCGCCGCCCAAAAAGAATAGCGGGGAATAAAATAAAAATTCAAAAGGATATTGACTGCCAGCGCCATTAGCGGCACTCGTAGATATTGCCTTTGCCGACCCAAAGCCACCAGAGTATAACCGGTCAAATGATTAAAGTAGGCCAAGAAAGCCGCCAGAGTCAAAACGCGTAAAATTCCCACTGCCGGACTAAATTCCAGAAAGCGCTTTTGAGTCAAGATCTTAACGATCAAAGGAGCGGTCGGCAAAACTACCAATACCATTATTCCTCCTAAGATTAGTAGAGCCCAAAAAGTTTTTTTTACCAAAAGGCGGGTAGTTTTGTTATCCGGGTTTCCCCGATTCCGGGCGATTAGAGGCATAACTCCATTCATCACGTAAGCCGCCGCCAAAACTAAAACATCATAAACCCGATAACTCAAACCATAAACTCCCACCGCCGCGCTTCCCTGAAGGTGGGCGAGAATCAGCGTGTCGATTTTATTAACGGCGGTAAAAGTCAGTAAAATCAAACCCATCGGCGCCGCTTCATTTAATAAAACTCGCCACTTCAACCAATTAAACCGCCAGCTAAAATTAATTTGACGACGGGCTAAAAAATAATTAACTAAAACCGCCACCCCTCCCGCCCCGGCCGTCGCGGCCAAAATAGTCACGAGATTACCCTGATGGCGAACAAAAAAATAAATCAGACCCAAAGAGACAAGGCCGGAGGCCGCTTCCGCCGGAATCAACCAATTGGTTTGCAAGCGCGCCTGAAAAACCAGGCCCAGCGAATTTCTGGTCGCAGTTAAAAAGGCCAAAATCGCCATCCAGGGCAGAAAACTGGAACCGCCCAGCCCCCATCCCGCCACCACTCCGCCGCCAACTATTAAGGACAAACCCAACCTTAAACCCAAGATTTCACCAAAAAGCTCGACTGGTTTTTTACTTTTGGCCAATTCTCTGACGCCAATTGTTGCCGTCCCCCAATCGGTCAAATTCCCCAAAAGCATCGCCGCGGTTAAAACATAAACATACCGACCATAGCCTTCTTTGCCTAAGTAACCGGTCAGCAAAATGGTTATAAGCAGAGTAAAAACAACACTCGTTGCTTTGGCCAGCCCCTGATAGATGGTATTTTTCGCCACTCGTCCAAACATATCCCTATTTTACTTTAAACTCTTAAACTTGGAAACTCGATTTTTTTGCCAGCAAAAACCCAGAACGATTGCAAACAAGAGTTGATTTTGCTGCAGCGTTAACCAATAGTGATCAAAGAGACCGGTAAATAAAATCACTGACAAAGCAATGACTGATGACCAATTTTTAATTGCCCTGATTAAAGTCTTAATTATAAAAGTTATAAAAATTATAAAGATTATTAATCCCGTTTCGCTGGCGACCAATAAATAAATATTGTGCACCGGCTGGATAAAACCTGTAAAGGGCAGCCGAAGGAGAAAGTTGTCCATGCCCACCCCAAAAACAGGCCT
>JBDRBL010000007.1:0-5029 GCA_043822685.1 Candidatus Shapirobacteria bacterium | reverse complement strand
AAGCTCAATACTTTTACCCTCATTATTGTCTTTGATCGCTTTAATAACTTTCTTTTCCATCGCCTCGGTCAGATGATAGACAGGATAATCATTCATCGCTGTCATCGCCTCCCGGCCAATCAAGAATTTGACGTAGCGAGTAACATCGTAACCCAAAAGCACCGCTTTAGCGGCCAAAAGATCAGTTTCCTGATCGGTCAGCGTGAGCTGTAACTTAGTCATGCGCCCATTTTATTTCAAAAACATTGTTTTGTCAATAACCAAACAATGTTTACTCCCTAAACCACGCCTCGAGGATTTTTTTGGCCATCGGGGCAGCCACCGAAGAGCCCTCGCCGCCGCCTTCCACTAAAACAGAAACGACAATCTGCGGCTCGTCAACCGGCGCAAAAGCCACCAGCCAAGCATGAGTTTTGCCTTCTTTATCACCGTACTCGGCCGTGCCGGTCTTGCAGGCCACGCGGGGCTGAAAATCAAACAAAGGATAAGCCGTGCCACCGGAAGAACAAGCGCCAATCATGCCCTCTTTAATCAAATCAAGAGTTTCTTTTTTAAGGTCAAGATCTTGACATGTTGACTCACCACTCTGTATTTTGGGTAAACACAACCGACCGTCAGTGGCAATCACCACGGCAATTAAATTGGCCTGCAAAGGAGTAATAAGAAGATCGCCCTGACCGATGGCGAGATGATAGAGGTTTCCCAGATAAAACTTTTGAGACAGAGAAGGCAGATGGCCGGTCGATTCGGCGGGCAGATCAATACCGGTGGAGTTGCCCAAACTAAATTTTTCGGCCCAGCCGATCAACGCCTCGGCCCCAAGCCACTCCCCCACTTTGTAAAAAAATGTGTCCGTGGAGCGAGTGAGCGCCCGAACAACATTAATCGCTCCTTCCGTCCGCCCGTATTGAGTAAAATACCAATTGCGATAGACAAAATCGCCAACGCGAATCACGCCTTCATCGGTATAGAGCGTCTGCCCTTTAATCTTGCCTTCTTCCAAGCCGGCCGCCGCGGTAATAATTTTAAAAATGGAACCGGGTGGATAAGCGCCGGACAGGGCGCGATTAAAAAAGGGTTTGTCTTCGTCGCTCAATAAACTCGGCTCAATTTGATTGGGATCAAAAGAAGGCGAGGAAGCAAGAGCCAAAACCTGACCCGTTTTGGCCTCGGTAACCACAATCGCGCCACGATAACCCGCCAGAGCCTCAAAGGCAATCTTCGACAAATTGGCGTCCAGAGAGAGATAAAGATCACGGCCGGGAAGAGCCTCTCTTCGACCCAGATCACGAACACGCTGGCCAAAAGTATCAACTTCAATCAACTCGCCGCCATCCTGACCTTCAAGCCAATCGTGATAGTATTTTTCCAGACCGGTTTGCGGCTGACCATCGTGATCGAGATAACCCAAAACATGCGCCAAAGCCCGGCCAAAGGGATAATAGCGGAAGAGAGAGAGGCGGATCTGCTCCGCAGTGGCGCTGCCTTCAGCCTGGAGTTTCAAAGCCTCATCGCGGCTAATTTCCTGACACTTGTCCTCGCTTTCGCACAGCCGATAAAGAGGGCGATTGGCCACCAATGGCTGATCATTACGGTCGTAAATGAGACCGCGGGGGGCCGGAATCACCAGCTGGCGAATACGGTTGCCGTCCGCAAGAGCGCGATAGCGGCCGCCAAAAATCAACTGCAATTCAATCAAACGGACCAGGAAAAGCAAAAAACAAATAAAAAGCAGAAAATAAAAAAAGGATAAGCGCTTCATACTTCAAAAAACCTAAAAACCCTTCGCCAGAGAAAACTGCCAAGAACTAAAAGCGCCAATTCGGGCCAGAAAAAACCACGGCGAAAAGCAAGGGAGCAAAAAACGGTAAAAACCGGCAGGAAAAGCGGATGAGCCGGGTCAAAGCGCCGGCGATACAAAACCACCAGCAGAGAAAAAAGCAAAAAGAGCAGACTGGCGCCGCCCAACCGACCTAAAAGCGCCGCATCTAAAAAAAGCCCCGCGCCAAAAGCGATGATAAAAACCGATCGCGGTGAAGCAAAAGAGGCCCAGCCCAAAACCGGCAAAATTACTAAATTAACCGGCAGAAAAACCGCCCGCAGGAGAGCCAAGAAAAAAATCGGAATTAAAATTAAATAGTCTCTCATTGATTGATAATAAAAACGATGTTAAGTTTTTGGTAATCAACCAGAGGCTGAATTTTGGCTTGCCGAAAAAGCTTGCGATTGGCAGGCAAAACATCGCTCACCGTCCCAATTAAAAGGTTGGGCGGCCAGCCGCCGTCAGCAGTAGAGATAACCAAGTCGCCTTTATCCAATTTCTCTTCCTGCAAAACCTGGTCAAGAAGCAGTCTGGACAAGAGACCTTTGGCCTTAGTCTGACCGTCTTTTTGGGTAATCACGGCAATTTTGAGGCCGGGATCGCTGATTAACTGCACAAGAGAGACAGTCGCCCCAACCCACCGGATCCGGCCGATCAGCGTCTCATCGGCGATCACGGCTTGACCCGTTTTGACACCATCATTTTCACCACGGTCAATTTTGAGAGCATCAGAAAGACCAAGAACATGGGCCAAAATAAAATTGGTTTTGACCGGCGGCGGCGAGCCTAAAAGCCGGGCCATCTTTTGATTTTCTTCCCGGCAGACAGCGACGGCGTTTTGGTCCACAGCCAGCAGGCGGTTTTGCTCTTTGAGCTGATCAATTTCCTGCCGGCCTGAAGAAGCAGTCAAAAATTGATGAGTTGAGTTTTTCAGGGCAAAAAACGGACTTTCAACCGCGGTAAAAAAACGCTCGAGAAAAACAATCCGGGGACGAAAAAAAAACAGCCCCAAAGAACAACCTACCAAAAAAATAAAAACGAAAAAATCGCTCCTCTCTCTCTTCTGGCTCATTTCAAAAGTTTAATAAACTCCTCAACCTCTAAACCAATCTGGTTCAAAATACCGTTTTTGAGAGTGCCACGGTGAATCTCTTTGTGTTTAGGAACAATCAAAATCTCGACTTTGCCTCGTTTTTGTCGGATCAATTTGATATGACTACCCTTTTGAGAAACCGTCTCAAAACCAATTTTGTTTAGGACTTTAATTACTTTTTTACCGGAAACAACCGGAATTTTAGGCATAGGCAGCGCTAACTGAAACCGGCACTAAAAACTGATTATTGATAACGGCGCTGGCCTCTTCTGAATATTTTTTCTCTGCCCCATCAAGATATAATTCAATCGCTTCTTTAATATTCTTGAAAGCCTCCTCAAAAGTATTTCCTTGCGAGGCACAACCCGGCAAAGACGGCACCCAAACCGAATAACCACCGTCACCTTCCTTCTGAAAAATGGTATTGTACTCTAAAACTTTAAGCATAAGCTTATTCTAACATAAAAGGGTTAATTTATCTCAATCCTCCCGTTACCCGGACCCGATCGAGTAATTTATTATCTTCCAACAGCTTGCCGCAGCCGCGGACAACGCAGGTCAAAGGGTCGTCGGCAATCCAAACCGGCATTTTGGTCTCTTCGGCAATCAATTTATCCAAACCGGCCAAAAGAGCTCCCCCACCGCATAAAACCACCCCGCGGGCGACAATATCGGAGATCAATTCCGGCGGTGTTTCCTCAATCACTCCCTGGAGAGTTTCAATCACTTGACGAATAACCGGCGCCAAAGCCTCGCGAACTTCAACCGAGGTAATTTTAATGGATTTCGGCAAACCGGTTTCCAAATTGCGGCCGCGCACCACCATCTGCTTTTCTTTAGCTTGCGGAACGGCGGAGCCGAGCTGAATCTTAATGTTCTCGGACGTCGCCTCACCTAGCAGAAGAGAATACTTGAGACGCAGATAATTTTGCACGGCCTCGGTCAATTCGTCGCCGGCAACCCGCAGACAGCGCTCCAAAACAATGCCGCCCAGAGAGATAACCGCGATTTCACTGGTACCGCCACCGACATCCACCAAAAGAATGCCGTCACTGCCTTCAATCGGCAAACCAATGCCAATCGCCGCCGCCATCGGCTCTTCGATAACATAAGCGCGGCGGGCGCCGGCGGCCAAAGCGACTTCCTGAACAGCGCGGCGCTCCACTTCGGTCACACCCGAAGGAATTCCAATAACAACCCGGGGCTTGGGAATTTTGGGGATCAGCCCCTTGTCACGATGAACCTCACGGATATATTTGGTCAGCATCGCTTCAGTCGCATCAAAATCGGCAATCACGCCGTCCTTGAGAGGACGCAGAGTTTCCAGAGCCATCGGAGTTTTACCAATCATCTTTTTGGCCTTGCGGCCAATGGCGATTATCTCTTTGGTTTTTTTATTGCGGGCGATAACTGACGGCTCCCGAATAACAATCCCCCGGCCCTTGACCAAAACCAGAGTGTTGGCCGTTCCCAAATCAATTCCCATATCGTGAGATAAAAGCGAAAAAAAGTAATCAAACACCTTGCGCTCATTCTATCACACCCCGTGCTATACTTTATAGATAGTATGAAGCAGTTATTTTATGCGCTTTTTTTCTTGACCCCACTGGCAATGACGCCTTTTAATTCGGAACTATTTGAATTTAACAAAATGCTGGCGGTTTATCTTTTAACGATATTAATTGGGGCGGTTTGGGCGGTGAGGATGATTAAAGAAAAGAAAATTATTTTTCAAAGAACGCCACTGGATCTATTTTTAATCATTTTTTTACTGACCCAAATTTTGGCATTCTTTTTTTCTATCGATCGGCATACTTCTTTCTGGGGTTATTACGGCCGCTGGAATGGCGGGCTCTTGTCTACTTTTTGTTATCTTCTCTTATACTGGGCACTGGTTTCTAACCTTAATCCTAAAAATATACTGTTAACTGTTCGCTATTTACTCTTCGCTACGGCTATCGTCGCCCTTTATGGAATAACCCAACACTTCGGCATTGACAAAAATCTCTGGGTGCAGGATGTTCAAAATCGGGTCTTTTCCACTCTGGGCCAACCCAATTGGCTGGCGGCGTACCTCGCGGCAATCCTGCCGCTCTCTGGCGGAAATTTTTTGC
>JBDRBL010000006.1:0-7751 GCA_043822685.1 Candidatus Shapirobacteria bacterium | reverse complement strand
AAATTTTGGGGGTATTGGGATTGCTGGGAATATTGGGGATATTTGTAATATTAAAAAGTACTCTACCCCCTACTCTCTACTCTCCATCTTCTGATCTCTTAATCAGCAAATCCACCGATATCCGTCAGGTCGTCTGGCGGGGTGCAGTTGAAATTGGCCGGCATTACCCGTTTTTCGGCACCGGCCCGGAAACTTTTGCCTACTCGTATTATTGGTATCGGCCCCGCGAACATAACGATTTGTCCGAGTGGGATTTTTTGTACAACAAGGCGCACAACGAGTACCTGAACTATTTTGCGACCACGGGGATCATTGGGTTGGGAGGATACCTGTTATTAATTGGAGGAATAATATGTTTTGCAGGGGCAAGCCTTGCCCCTACGCAAATCGCCCTGCTTCTGGGCTGGATATCAATTCTCGTCACCAATTTTTTTGGTTTTTCGGTGGTAATTACTTCGCTATTTTTTTTCTTATTTCCGGCGATGATGTGGGTGCTAAATCAAAACAAGGACACGCAAGACGGGCGTCCGCCAGCTGGCGGACGCCCCAACAGCATACAACAATATAACAGTTTTGGTATCATTGGACTGTTAAATATTTACTGTTTACTGTTTACTACTCGCTACTGGCTCGCCGATTTTCATTACGCCAATGGAGTCAAATTAAACCGGCAGCAGCAATATGCCCTCGCCTTTAATGAGCTGCAAAACGCCATTGAGCTGAAAGACGAACCAAATTTTCGCGACGAGATTGCCTGGTCGGCCGCCAATTTAGCGGTAGCGGCCCAAAAGCAAGGGGAAGAAACTTTGTTGCTTCACTTAATCACAACCGCAAAAAAACAATCGGATTTGGCCCTGAAGACCAACCCTTACCACGTCAACTTTTGGAAAAGCCGGGCAAAAATCTTCTATAAACTGGCCGAGATTGAACCCGAAAATTTAAAGTTTGCCGCCGAAGCCTTAACCAAAGCCGGCTTACTGGCCCCCACCGACGCCAAAATCAGGTATCATCTCGGAGTCTTAACCGGAGAGAAAAAGTATCTAGACGAGGCCCTGCACCTCAAGCCAAATTACACGGAAGTCCAACAGGCGCTGGAAAATTGGAAAGAAAAATGACCAAAACGGTTTTGTTTCAAAAATTGGCGGGACAAAAAGTCAAATGCTTGGCGTGTCAAAGATATTGCCAGATTGAACCGGGAAAGCGGGGTTTTTGTCAAACGAGAAGCAATCGCGGCAACCAATTATATTCCCTCACTTATGGCCAAATCACGGGGGTACAAATCGACCCGATCGAGAAAAAGCCCCTCAAGCATTTTCAGCCGGGCAGTTTGGTGGCTTCAATCGGCTCTTGGGGCTGCAACTTCCGCTGTCAGCAATGCCTTAATTATTGGTCCACCTGGACACCGACACTCCCGCCATTAATAAAAATTTCTCCGCCAAAATTAATTGAGCAAATTTTGACCGGCGGCTGGCCGGGCATCGCTTTTACCTACAACGAACCGGCGATCAACCCGGAATTTGTTCACGACGTGGCCAAACTGGCCAAAAAAGCCGGTCTTTATACCGTCATGGTCACCAACGGCAGTTGGAGCCAAGAAGCTTTAGATTATTACGGTAAATTTATCGACGCCGCCAATATTGATTTTAAGGGTTGGTCAGAAAAGACTTGCGCTAAATTTGGAGGGCGCTTTGGACAGATACCCCAGATGGCCAAATATGCCCAAGACAAATTTAAAATCCACCTGGAAATTACCACGCTGGTAATACCCGCCATCAATGACAGTCAAAAAGAATTAAAAAAGATGACTCGCTGGATGGTAGAAAATTTAGGGCCAGAAACGCCCTGGCACCTAATTGCCTTCAATCCCTTGTTATCTGCGACGGAAAGATTCCGCCGCTTGCGCCCGCCAACCGCTAAAGAATTAAAAAAAATCGTCGCCATCGGCCGACAGGCCGGTCTAAAACGCATTTACGTTTAAAATGATAAAATAGCCTCATGATCAGAAAAATTATTACCGTTCCCGATCCCCGTCTGCGGCAAAAATCAAAGCCGGTAAAAAAGATTAATCAAAAAATAAAGAATCTCGTCAATGATCTAATCGAGACGGTAAGAGTCCTCAAAGAAATCAAGGGCGTGGGTCTGTCGGCGGTGCAGGTCGGCGAAGCGGTGCGAGTATTTGTGGTTGAAAGAGACAAAAAGCTGGCCGCGTTTATCAACCCGGAAATCACCGAACACTCATCAGAAACACTGGCGCAAAGATTAACCGAGAAGCAACGTTTTTGGGAAGGGTGTTTATCAGTGCCGACATATTACGGCGCGGTTGACCGTCCCTACCAAATCAAGATGCGCTGGCAGGACGTGACCGGGCAAAATCATGAGGCGGTTTTTGTCAATAAAGAGGCGGCTTACCTGCAGCACGAATACGATCATTTGGAGGGGGTTTTGTTTGTCGACCGAATCCTAGCGCAAAAAGGCAAAGTTTATAAAACGGAAAAAAATAACCAAGATCGGGAAGAAATGGTGGAGGTAATAATTGATTAAAACGTTCTTTTACGGCCGCGATTGGCGATCACATATTGTGCTCGAAAAAATTAAGAATAACCCCAATATCCAACTAATTGACCAATGGCAAAAAGCCGATTTGGGCCTATTGGCTTCTTATGGCAAGATCTTAACCGATAAGGAAATCAAGCATTTTCGTCACGGCATTCTGAATGTTCACCCCTCGCTTTTACCGAAATATCGCGGCGGCAAACCGGCGGCGGCGGCGATTTTAAACAGAGACAAAGAGAGCGGGGTGACAATTATCAAGTTGATCGAAAAAGTTGACGCCGGGCCAATCATCGGCCAAGTCAAAGAAAAAGTGCTCCCCACCGACACCAGTGAAAATTTAGAAAAAAAACTGTTTAAATTGGGTGGAAAATTGCTAAATAAAGTGTTGGCCGATTATCTTGCGGGCAAGATTATTCCCCAACCGCAAAACGAAAAAAACGCCAGTTGG
This sequence comes from Candidatus Shapirobacteria bacterium, assembly GCA_043822685.1. Lineage (GTDB taxonomy): Bacteria > Patescibacteriota > Microgenomatia > PFEM01 > JBDRBL01 > JBDRBL01. The sequence goes on along the minus strand of JBDRBL010000006.1, from coordinate 4,750 downwards.
GCGCCAAAATTAAAAAAGGAGGGTGGCAAAATTGATTGGACAAAATCACCAGCATATTTAGAGCGCTTTATTCGGGCGATGACGCCCTGGCCGGGAGCTTACACCCGAATTAAGATAGGGGCGTCTACAAAATATCTGAAAATCTTAAAAGGCCACCTGGAAAAAAATAAACTAGTTTTGGATCTAGTTCAGCTCGAAGGCAAAAAGCCGGTGAGTTTTAAACAGTTTTTGGAGGGTTACCCGCAAGTTTCACTACCCGCAGACACTTGATGCAATACTTATTTTTTTTGAAAGTTTGCAGATTAGGCCGTTTGAGAGTCGCTGTTTTCGGCGCCCGTTTTTTCCACTGACCGCCGGCCACCCCCGGATGATGCCGGCCGGTGCGGGCAATCAAACTGCCTTTGCCGCAAAGAACACATTTTAAAGCCATGTGCTATACTTTAACATAGAAAATTCGAAATTTAAAGCACGAAACTCGAAACAAATTTATGCTAAATTTTCTTTTTTCTGATCCATTTTCGTTTGTAATTTGGGCAGTGGCGTTATTGGCCGCTATTGCCGTGCATGAAGCGGCGCATGCTTGGGCGGCCGAACAATTGGGCGATCCCACCGCCAAATTGCAAGGCCGGCTGACCCTCAATCCCTTGGCGCATCTGGATCCGATCGGCACGCTGATGATTTTGTTTTTTCGTTTCGGCTGGGGCAAACCGGTACCGATAGACGAATATAATTTGCGCTACCCAAGAAGAGATGCGGCCTTGATTTCGCTGGCGGGACCGGCGAGCAACCTAATTTTGGCAACCATATTAGCTGTGGCAACTCGGGGAATTCAGGGACTTCAGGGGCTTCTAGAACCGATCATCATTTTGTCCGTTAGTCTAGCCATTTTTAATTTAATTCCCATTCACCCCCTGGACGGCGGCAAGATTTTGGTGGGCTTTCTCCCCCATCGTCTGGCCGATGACGTCGAAAACATCCTCCAGCAATACGGCTTGATTTTAATGATCATGTTGGTAGTGCCGTTTTGGGGCGGCACCTCGCCGGCAATCAGTTTAATTTCACCCTTGATTAACTTAATCTTAAATCTGCTTTTACCGGGGAATATAATTACTTGAAGTTTGGCATTTGATTCTTGACAAACTTCGCAAATTGTTTAAAATGTAAATATGTTAAATACGATTACGGTCTCGGCGACCGAGGCGCGAAATGATTTTAACGAGTACCTCAATCTGGCGGCTTATGGCGGCCAAAAAGTGGTGGTAGAAAGAATGGGTAAACCCATGGTGGTAATTTCTGCTTATAATCAAGCCCTGCCAATCAAAAAAGTGAATTTGGCCAGCCAATTAAAAAAAATCACCGGCCGTTTGGGGCCACTTCCCAAGGGAATGAATCTGGAGAACATTTTTGTACAAATGAAAGAAAACTATCGTGATTAAAGTCTACTTGGATGCTAATATTTTGATTTCTTTGGAATTTGATCAACACCCGCTCCATCAAAAAGCAATTGATTTGTTACTAGCCATAAACAACCAAGAAGCGATTTTTTATCTATCGGCCCTGACGTTAGATGAATATTGGCATAGTTTAATGGTTGCCTTTGGCAAAAAACCAAAGGAATTGGAAAAATTGAGTCGAAGCTGGCTGGCCTTACCTAATTTTCAATTAATAAATTTGGAGTTAAAATCAGAAGTGGTTAAAAAAACCATTGGCTTGATAAACGATCATCACCTCCACCCGCGTGACGCTTTTCATTTAATGTACTGCCTGGAAAATAAAATCGATATCTTGGCAACTTTTGATAAAGACCTTTTGAAGATTAAGAAAATCGCCGGCCTGACAATTATGAATAAATCGGAAAATTAACCTAACCTCGTGAAGCCTTGGCAAAAGATTGTTTTGGTGATTTTGGGCACGGGATTGGTGATCGCCGGGATTTATTTGTTCCGTCAAAGTCGACCCGACCAAACGACGGAACAGACGGGCGCCCGCCAGTTGGCGGACGCCCCTACACCAACAGAAAATAATTTTACTTTTGCCGTCATGGCCGATATTCACTCGGATTGGGAAAGCTTTAAAAAGGGCTTGGAGATGGCTAAAAGCGATGGCGTGGATGTGGTCATCGTCAACGGCGATCTGACTACTATAGGCCAAAAAGAAGAATTGCTGGCGGCCAAGAAAATTTTGGACGAAGGCGGCCTCCCGTATTATGTCCTCTCCGGCAACCACGACATTTACTTAAGCCAAAAAATGAAAGTAGACCTCTTTGCCGAAGTTTTTGGGCCCCCGATCACCAGTTTTGAAAAAAACAACTTTTTGTTTATTTTGATCCCTCAAGGAGAACTGCCGGGTAAAACGATCGAGCGCTGTTTGCTAATTACCTGTTTAGTTTTTGTCCATGAACCGCCATATCATCCCACCTCGGATCACATTATGGAGCCGGCCAAAGCGCTTAAGCTGCTTAAATTGCTTAAGAATAATCAAGCCAAAACCATTTTTACCGGCCATCTTCACTACAACATGGAGTATGAATTCAACGGCTTGAGAACCATTATCAGCGGTGCCCTGGGAAGAGAGCGCAACCTGCAATCGCCGCGGTTTTTAGAATACACCCCCTTGACGGGCGAGGTAAAAACCGTTATTCTTAATTGACCTGCTGAAGAGGAAGTAGCGCAAGCAATTTTTTCCTCTACAGACTCCGACTTAGGGAGCCCGGCGTTTGTCCCGCATAAAGCGGGACAACGGGGATCCACTTTTTGAAGTTCGGGGAAAAGAGCTTGCGGTCCGCCTCCCGGCGGGTTTTTGTGATCTCTCACTGCGCCGACGTAGCTCAGTGGCAGAGCAATTGTTTTGTAAACAATAGGTCGTCAGTTCAAATCTGACCGTCGGCTCAAAGATATTTTTGATAAAACTCCAGCGTGCGGCGCATGACCAGATCCCAATCGGCCGTAAAATTATGATCGGAGCGGGGGTAATCATAATACCAAGTATAAGGGTGTAAGGGTTTAAAGGTATCATAAAAATCTTCGGTTTGGGCGCGGGTCACCAAGTCATCGCGGCCGCCTTGATGAATCTGAATTGGGGCCTTAATGTCGGCCAAATAATTAGTTATTGAGTATTTTTTCGCTTCATAATTTTGCAAAAACTCGTCCAGTCGTTTCTGGACCTTTAATCCCTGATCGTCCATCTCGCCGACATATTGCGTCACACTCTCCGGAAAAGCGGTCGTTACCGGCGCCCATAAAACCGTCGGATAAGCGGCGCGGGTAATTTCCAACACTGACAAAGCAATCTGGCCGCCATTGGAATGCCCCCATAAAAAAATCTTGTCTGCGTCTGCCTCGAGCAGGTCCTTAATCGAGGCCAGCAGATCCAGCACCTCCACTGGCTTGTGAAAGCGCGCTTCCAAAATATCACTGTAACCCGCCTCCGAACCGCCAAAATCCAAAAAATCCGGCGCCAGAGTTATAAAACCATTTTGCGCCAACACCCCCGCCGCTTTGCGTGTTCCCAAACCGGTAAAATAAATCTCCTCATCGGCATAACCGCGCAACAACACCACTACCGGTAATTTATCCGATTTATCGGGCAAGTTTAATTGACCGGTAACTTTTTTATCATCAGAGACATAAGAAAACAACCAGCTGGTATAACCGGCTTCTTTCTTAATTAGCTTTTCTTTTTTAATCTCACTGCCGACAAAAATCCGCTTTTGCAGGTAATCAAAGGCGTATCTCTCCAAAGAAGTGTCCTTTTTTGGCGCTATTGACTTTCCCCCCGGCGACAGAAAACCGGTTGAAGGCTTTGACCAAAAAACAAAGACACCAAGTCCCAAAATCACCCAAAAAATAATCAGCAAAAACTTTCTCACTTATTAAACACTTCTGCTTTGGTTATTTGGGTCATATTTTTATGAGCAACTTTATGAGTCCGCTCGAACTCATTTTATCAAAAATTCCTGAAAATTGACAGCGTCGGCGGCTGCGGCGATTCCTTTTCCCCAAACCCCTTTTCCTCGCCGCGGCCGCCTCCGCATCTGCTCGCCCCGCCATTCGGCGGGGCTCGCTCTTTTTTTAAAAAATTCCTTCAGAGATTTCTTAATATATTTACTATTTTTTAATCTTTTGATACTATAAGTAATAGAGTAAATATTTATTAATTTTATATATGTGTATTAGTATTCCAGGTAAGGTTATTTTAATAAAGGGTGGAAATGCCAAAATAAAACAAGGGGGGCATTTTCATTGGGTAAATATTTCTTCGTTTGAAGATGAAGTTAAAAAAGGAGATTATTTAATTACTTATCAAGAGGTAGCAATTAATAAAATCTCTCCAAAAGATGCCAAGGAGATTTTAAGACTAATGGACAGCGCAAGTGATGCAAGGGTCAAAAGCTCTAATTAATTGCTCAACTTGCTTTTTTATTTGCAGGGGTGGAACCCCTCCTCTTTTTTTAATCAATTCTTGAGCCTCTTTCTCCAAGGAAGCCAAGTTAATTTGGGTTGGAGGAATAATATTGTATTTAGTTATTTTTCCTTGGGAATTGATTTTTACTTGATGGAATAAAATACCCCTCGGCGCTTCTAAGCAGGCATTGCCAGCGACCTCTTCTGAGGGCAATTTTTCTTTTTCAACCCCTTTTGATTTAAGCAAATCCTTATCTGATATTTCTTCAATCAAATTTATTGTTTCCTCGAGGAAATGCAAAATCTCAATTGCTTGGGCTAAATTATTGTTAAAAGGATTATTAAAG
>JBDRBL010000005.1:0-12895 GCA_043822685.1 Candidatus Shapirobacteria bacterium | reverse complement strand
AACAAAGGATATTTATGATCGTGTTTCTCAATAATTTTTTCATTTGTCGAAAAGATTTTTGATCCAGAAAAGCCAGCGGTCCTGATAAGAACCAATCGTGATCTGGCGGTCGTAACTTTTACCGTCGGCCATTACTTTCAACTCTTTTTGCTGCTGCCTCCATTTTGTTTGGGTTTTTAAACTGGTTTCAATCGTCTTTTTTGCTTTTGGCGGTAAAACCGGTATTCGCCAGTTTTCCCCCTGTCCGCCCGTTTTTAATTCGACGACATAATCGTATTTAGCGATTTCTCCCTTATTATACAGAATTATTTTTATTTTTTCTTCTTTTCCCTCGATAATTTTTTCAGGAACGGTGATCTTGACCTCGATCTCCGGTTCGGTAATCACTCCCGGATAATTTCCGTAGCTGACTTGAACGTCTTTGCCTTCCGCCTCTTGGCCGCGATAAGTCCCGGCCGGATAAGGCTCTTCACTGCTCTGGCCGTGAATGACAAAAACAAAGTGATTCAAATCGGTCTTTGTAAAAAAATCAACTCCACCGGTTGTTTTTTCCCAGGTCGGATCAACGGGCCGCCAAAGCCCTTTTTCTTCGTCCCAAAATTCCGGCCAAGCGTGAAGAATGTCGCTGACCAAACTCAAGGGTTTCAATTGCGGGTTGGTGGTATAAGCATAGCCCTCCACCTCTCTTGCCGGAATTCCGGCGGCTCGCGCCAGTGTCACAAAGAGATCGGTAAATTCCATACAGATCGCTTCGTTCGGTTTCGCCAGAGCCTGCTTCGCTCCCAAACGGGCAGTATTTTTCTCCACCCGGCTGAAGTCATAATCCAACTGCCGGACCACCCAAGCGTAAATCTCCTTCGCCGTTTTTAGTTCTTTGGCTTTTTCCCGGATTAAAAAATCATTTACCGGCCAGAAGTTCTGTTCCTGCAAATAACTCTCGTCCGGTTCGGCCAGCCAGTAACGGTAGTCACTTTGCGGCTGGGCAAAAATTAACGCCTGCCCCCCGGCAGTTACATTTAGTTTTTGTTTCGCCAACAGTTTATATTTGGCCAGCCAATTGCCGTCTTCGTCAACCCGAATCTCTTCCGGTTCCGGTTCCAGCCGGTTATAGATCATTTTTTGCCAAGTCGTGTCCGGCGGCAGGGCAATCTCCATTATTATTTTTTCCCCGTAAGGATTGCTTAAGTGATAGTCGAGCGCAAAATTAAAAGTTTGAAAATCACCAAAAGCGGCGCTGACTCCTCCATTAATCAAACTTTGCTTATCGAAAAAATATAAACGGTAGCCGTTTTCCTCTCTTTCTTGAGGTTGAAACGGTTTAAAAATCGCCGGGGCTCCGAAACTTGCCGGCACGGCTAAGGTTAAATTATACTGGTCCATTTCGTCCGCACTTTTCAGACGGGGCAAGTTTATTTCCCAGATTTGTCCGTTCTTTCGGGCCAAACCTTCAAGATCATAGTCCAGCTGGAAGGTCAATTTTTTCCCTTTACCTAAAATCGGCTCGCCAAAAGCGACCACCACCTCCACGTCGCTCCCTTTCTCTCTGGTTTCTGTTTCCAGCCTTCGGCCGTTTTGACTTGCCGTAACCTTTTCCGGTCTGGCTGAAACACCAAAAGCGTAGTGCGTCGCGTAGACATCGGCGGATTTGTTGATCAACGTCACTTCCTGCTTAACCTTAGTTTTGCCTGTCTCCGCTAATTCATAGCGGACATTAAAGCTGGTCTCAAAGTCTTCTCCGGCTTCAACTCTGGTCGCCAAAACCAAACAGAAAAACACCAAAAGGACTCCTGCTCGCTTGATCACGCTCTCATTTTAGAGGAATAATCACTTCTTGACAACCGTTCTTTTTTTCGGGTATTATTAGTTTATGCCTTTCGTTGTTTATTACAAGCAGAGACAAATTCTTGATTATCTTTCTCAATATATCCAGAAAAACGGTTATGCTCCCACCCTGAAGGAGATTGCCCAGGCAATTGGCGTTAACTCTCTGGCGACTGTTCACGGGCATATCACGGAAATGGTCAAGCGTGGTTTGGTCCGTCGCTTTAAGGGCAGTTTTAGGGGTTTAGAGGTTTTGGAAAGAGGCGTGGCGGGAAGCATTAAGGGAGTGGATTTGCCCATTCTTGGTTTCATCGCCGCCGGTCAGCCGATTGAGCCGATAACCGATCCCAACTCCAAAATTTCGGTTTCACCGGAATTAATCTCCGGGAAAAGGCGCGCCTTTGTGCTTCAGGTTAAGGGCGTCTCTCTTATTGAGGACGGTATTTTAGATGGTGATTTTGTGGTGATTGAGGAACAGACCGAGGCTAAAAACGGTGATCTGGTGGTCGCTTTATTGGAAAATGGCTTCGCCACTCTCAAGCGGTTTTTTAAAGAGACTACCCGCGTCCGATTAGAGCCGGCGAATGCTCAAATGCAGCCCATTTTTGCCAAAAATGTCCGGATTCAGGGCAAGGTTGTCGGCCTTGTCCGCCGCTATGCTCGTGATTGATTTTTATGGCCACCTTATTTCTTGTTTCTACGCCCATTGGTAATTTAGCCGATATTACTTTACGAGCCAAAGAAGTTTTGGCAACGGTTGACTTTATTATTTGTGAAGATACGCGTAAAACCGGTTTTTTACTGCAAAAATTAGGCTTTAAGTCTCCTCCCCTTTATCCTTTTTATGAGGAGAACGAATCCCGACAACTACTTCCGCTTTTAACCAAATTGCAATCCGGTCAAAGCGGCGCCTTGGTCAGTGACGCCGGTACGCCTACTTTAGCCGATCCGGGTTACAAATTAGTTCGTGAATGTTTAAAGAGCAAGGTGACCGTTGTTCCGATTCCCGGTCCATCAGCCGCTCTGGCCGCTTTGGTCGCCTCCGGTTTGCCCACCGACAAGTTTATTTTTTTCGGCTACCTGCCGGAAAAAATCGGTAAAAAAGAAAAACTTTTACGTCAATTTGCCGTTCTTCCGGCAACAATAATTATCTACGAAGCGCCTCACCGCTTGGTAAAAACACTTAAATTTATTCAACAAGTTCTTGGAGATTTGGATTTGGTAATTGCCAACGAATTAACGAAAAAATTCGAAAAGTTTTATCGCGATAAAACTTCTACGCTTGTTAAACTTTTTGAAACTCACAAGCCCCGCGGCGAGTACGTGATTTTATTTCATTCTTAAAAATTCTTTTTCCGTAAATCTCGATTGTGCATTGGAATAGCAACAATCTTTCTGTTTGCCTTTTACCAAAATAACCGAGCTTTTGGAGAATTGAAACAACGGAAATTTGGCCAATAATTAAATTCTTTTCTTGAGGAATTTTCTGTTCCACCCTCTTTTGCGGGTTCAAAGAAAACCGTGTACTTTAAAATCTCTTTGGTAACTTTCTTCATGGTTTCTATTAAACCACAAACTAAGCCGCTTTTCAATGTTTTTACGTTTCTAAAGTTGAGGTGTCACCCGGGGGGCAGACCTAATTCTTTGGCCTTTAACAGCCGGCGGACGATTTTACCGGCGCGATTTTTGGGCAGAGCCTCAATATACTCTATTTCCCGCGGATAAGCATGACCCGCCAGATATTTTTTGGTAAAAAATTGCAACTTTTCAGTTAAAGCCGTCGAAGCTTTAAAATTCTTTTTTAAGACCACAAAAGCCTTAATAATTTCCCCCCGCAACTCATCCGGTTTGCCAATCACCGCCGCTTCCAAAACAGCCGGATGATTATCTAAAACAGTCTCAACTTCAAAGGCGCCGACCCGTTCCCCTGAAGTTTTGATCACGTCATTAGCCCGACCGACAAACCAAAAATAGCCCTCTTTGTCTTGATGGGCCAAATCTCCGCTATAATACCAATTGTCATGAAAATATTCTTTTAAATTTTCACTTCGGTGCCAGATATCAATTAAAGCACTTTCAAGCGGCGGGCGAAGAACCAAAAAACCGGTTTGATTATTGGGTAATTTTTGGCCTTTTTCGTTCACGATGGCCGCTTTGATCCAGGGCAGTGGCTTGCCCATGGAACCAGCTTTAACTTTGATTCCCGGATAATTGGCGATCATTATTGAACCCGTTTCCGTCTGCCACCAAGTATCATGAACTTCTAAACCAAATTTATTTTTAAACCATTTAAATGAGGCGGGGGTTAGGGCTTCTCCCACACTGGCAACATGCCGAAGCGATGATAATCCGATTTTTTTAAAGGACGCCTCTTCTTTTTGCAACATTCTTAGCGCGGTTGGGGCGGTATAAAGAAGCGATACCCGATACTTTTCGATTAAGGCCACCCATTTATCGGCCGTAAAACGGCCTGTGTAAATTACTTGAGTAATGCCTAAATGCCAGGGAACCAGCAAGCCATAAATAAGACCCGTTACCCAGCCCGGATCGGCGGTGCACCAGTAAATATCGTTATCTTTCAGATCCAAAACCAATTGGGCCGATTTTAGCTGCCAATTTAGGGCCCGACGGGGTAAAACAATGCCGCAAACAGGAGTATTGCCCGTGGCTGAAGTATAGAGCATCAAGCCGGCCTCATCCGGATTGACAACGGCTTTTTTAAAAACGGGAGGGAAATTCTCCACTTGTCGGGCGAATTTCTTGTCGATTAAAATAATTTCTTTTAACTCGGGAAGCTGGCTTCGAATTGGTTCTACCCGCCGGCAAAGCTCTTGATTGGTAATCAAAACTTTGGCTTCGGAATTTTTTAATCGATCCAGTAGGGCCTGGCTTCCAAAAGCGGCAAAAAAAGCGCCGCCGACAGCACCCATTTTTTGAGTCGCCAAAATTCCGGCATATAACTCGGGTATTCGGGGTAAAAAGAAAAAAACCCGATCACCCTTTTTAACTCCCTTGCTGACGAAGAAATTAGCGATTTGGTTGGTAAGTTTTTCGATTTGACCAAAAGTATAACTTCGGGCTTCACTTTCACTTTCCCAATAAAAGGCGATTTTTTGCGGATTAATCATCTAATTAAGTAGATTTCTACCGGTCATCATTTCCGGTTTGGCTATTCCCATTATTTCTAAAATAGTGGGGGCAACATCGGCCAAAACCCCCAAGCGCAAGGTTTTTTGACCAATCATTTTTGGATCTACCAAAACAAAGGGGACCGGATTATTGGAATGTTCGGTGTTAATGGCTTTAGTGGCGGGATCTAACATCTCTTCACAATTACCGTGATCAGCGGTTAAAATACTTGCTCCGCCTAAATTGGAAACGACTTTTACGACCGGGCCAATCATCTTATCAACAGTTTCCACGGCCTTGATGGCCGCAGGAATAACTCCGGTGTGGCCGACCATATCGGGATTGGCGTAGTTTACCACCACAAATTGGTAAAGGCCGCTGTACAGGCGTTTAATTAATTCGTCGGTAATTGCCACAGCAGCCATTTCCGGTTGCAGATCATAGGTGGCGACATTGGGTGATTGCAAAATAACTCGCTCTTCGCCCGGAAAAGCCCTCTCCCGTTGACCGTCAAAATAGTAAGTCACGAAGCGCTCCTTTTCGGTTTCGGCCAGCCTTAGTTGGCGCAAATTATTTTCGGCCAGCAAACGGGCCAGGGGCATTTTTACCAGCTCGGGGGGGAAGGCGGCCGCCACCGGCAAGCCGTGCTCATATTCGGTCATGGTCGTTAAGTAAAAATTTTTCAAGACTTTTTGGCGTTTAAAAGGCCGGTTGGGAGTAATCAGTCGATTTAAGTGTTGGCCGTATTTTTCCGCGTAAGGATCAAAGACCGGTTGAGTGTTGACGGCGGAAGCCAAATCGTTCAAAACCAACGCCTTGGTTAATTGTCGGGGGCGATCAATTCGAAAATTAAAAAAAATGGCGGCATCATTGTCCTCGATCAGGCCGTTTTTGTCCAAAAGAGTTGGCTCTAAAAATTCATCGGTAATATTGGCCGAATAAGAGGCTTTCACGGCTTCAACGGCGCCAAAAAATTTTTGCCCCTGACCCAAACACAGGAGATTGTAGGCTTTTTCGGTTCGCTCCCAATGATAGTCCCGATCCATGGCATAATACCGGCCGCACAAAGTAGCAATCTTCCCCAGAGATAATTTTTTTAGCTCATTATCAACCTGGGTCAAATAAATTGGCGCCGACGTTGGAGGCGAGTCTCGACCGTCGGTAAACAGGTGTAAAAATAGTTTTTTAACCCCGGCTTGTTTCGCTAATTGAATTAAAGCGATCAGGTGAGGCAGACTGGAATGGACTCCGCCTGCTCCCAGCAAGCCCAAAAGATGAAGTTTGGAATTATTTTTTTGAACATGCTCGATCGCCACCTGAAAGGCGAGGATTTTAAAAAAACTACCGCCGGCAATCGCCATGTCAATTCGCAATAAATCCTGAAAAACAACCCCGCCCGCACCTAAATTTAAATGACCGGTTTCCGAGTTGCCTTCTTCTCCTCGAGGCAGACCGACCGCTTCACCGGCCGCTAAAATTTGAGTGTGAGGATAAACCGCCCAAAAGCGGTTGAAATTGGGGGTTTTGGCCAAAGTAACCGCATTTCCCGGCGAAGCCGGGGCAATCCCCCACCCATCCATGATAATTAACACTACCGGTTTGATTATTTTAATTCTTCTTCGATCTGTAATAAACGATTATATTTAGCCACTCTTTCCCCTCTTGCCGGCGCGCCAAACTTGACGTAGTCTGCGCCAACACCGACGGCAAAATCAGCGATAAAATCGTCATTGGTTTCTCCGCTCCGATGTGACACGACCACCTTCCACTCCGCTTTTCTGGCAATTTTGATTACTTCGATTGTTTCGGCCACGGTTCCGATCTGGTTTGGTTTTACCAAAATACCTCCACAGGCTTGTTCTTTAATTGCTTTTTCTATTCTTGTTTTATTGGTCGCCAGGAGATCGTCACCGATTAAAGTCGTATTTGGCAAGCGCTTTTTTAATCTCGTCCATCCTTTCCAGTCGTCTTCTTGCAGTGGATCTTCCAGTAAGCGCAAAGGATATTGCTGACACAAATCCTGATAAAAAACAGCTAAATCATCCGCCTCCATTGCCTGTGTCCGATCTCGAATTTTATACTTCCCTTCGCGGTAAAAACTTCCGGCGGCGACATCCAAACCCAAAAAGACATTTTTGTTTAAAACGAAGCCCGTTTCTTTGATGGCTTGAGTCAGCACATCCAGCGCGTCTGAATTGGTAAATAAATCAGGAGCAAAACCGCCTTCATCACCCACGCTGTGAATTGCTCCATGTCGGATCAAAACGGCCTTCACCGCCTGATAAATTTCCTCGCCTGTTTCTAGGGCTTCGGCATAGTTTTTTTGTTCCACCGGAATGACATGAAACTCTTGAAAATCTAAATTTCCGGCGCCGTGTCCCCCGCCGTTAATCAAGTTAAAAATCGGTATCGGCATTTTCATCTCCCCCCTCTTCAAACCGTACAAGTGCCCTACATGTTCATGAACGGGCACCTTTTCGGCTAAGGCGGCCGCTTCACAGACGGCTTCCGATACCGACAAAATGGCGTTCGCTCCCAGCCGGCTTTTGTTTGGTGTCCCGTCCAGCAAAAGCATGATTTTGTCTATTTCCAGCTGATTGCACGGATCCAGTCCGATAATTTTAGGAGCAATAACCTCATTGACATTGGCGATCGCCCGCAAAACCCCCCGACCACTGAAACGCTCCATCACTCCATCTCGTAGTTCCAAGGCTTCGTATTGGCCTCTGGAGGCCCCTGAAGGCACGGAAGAAGTGGCCGTCTCTCCCGTGTCCAAAACAACGCTCGTTTCCACTGTCGGACTGCCCCGGCTGTCCAAAATCTCTCTGGCTTTAACCGCACTTATTTTCGGCATGATAAATATACTCCCGCGTGCGTTCAATCGCGTCCGGATTAACCGAAACACTGGTCACACCCCACTTAACCAGCTTTTCTACCAGTTCCGGATAAACAGAAGGTGCTTGGCCGCAGATAGAACACATCACTTTATGTTTTAAGCATGTTTTGATTGTTTTTTCAATTGCCCACAGGACCGCCGGGTTCATTTCGTTAAAAATACCCGCTAACTGGGCATTGTCCCGATCAACTCCCAGCACCAGCATCGTCAAATCATTTGAACCAATCGAAACGCCATCAAGACCAACTTTAAGATACTCTTCCAGTAAAATCACGTTTACGGGAATTTCGACCATTAGAAATAATTTAAACGAGGGTGTTCGCAGCAAGTCATTGGCGGCAAGAAGCCTTTTGACCTCCAAAAATTCCTGTGGTGTCCGACAAAAAGGAATCATTAGCCATAAATTTTTAAGATTCATTTTGTTTCTGATTTGTTTGATGGCCGCTAACTCCAGTTCAAAGACGGCCGGATCGGCTAAATAGCGGAAAGCGCCTCGATAACCAAGCATCGGATTTTCCTCTTGGGGTTCATAGGCCGCCCCGCCCTTTAAATGGCGATATTCATTGGTTTTAAAATCGGTGGCGCGATAAATTACCGGTCGAGGAGCGAAAGCGCGGCAAAATTCAGCAATACCACTAACCAACTTGTTGGTAAAAATTCGCCCCTTGCCTTCCTTCAGCATTTTTTTGGGATGCTCGCCAATCTCGGCAATCATGAATTCCGCCCGCAATAAACCCACGCCGTCAACGTGTCGCCGGGCGATGCGGGAAGCCAGAGTCGGTTCCGCCAGATTGACGTAAACTTTAGTGGCGGTTTTTTGCCTGCCTGTTTCGGCAATTTTCGCTTGTGTTTCTTTCTTTTCCTCTCTTTTGATTTTTCCGGCATAGATTGTTCCCTCTGTACCGTCAACGGTGATGACCATTCCGGTTTTAAGTTTGCGCGTCGCTTCTCCGGTGCCGACAACGCAGGGAATTCCCAGCTCACGGCTGACAATGGCGGCATGCGAAGTTTGACCACCTTTATCAGTTACAATCGCGACCACTCGCTTCATCGCGGGAACAAAATCAGGGGTAGTCATCCCTGTTACCAGCACCTCACCGGCCAAAACTTTATCGATCTGCCTCGCCGTTTTAATTATTCTTGCCTGACCGCTTCCCACACCGGGACTGGCGGGCCGACCCGTCAAAATTAATTTTTGCTTGGTATCAAATTCATCAACAACTTCCTGACGGGTAACGGTGGTTACCGGCCGAGTCTGAATTAAATAAAAATTGTTTTTATACCAAGCCCATTCAATATCCTGCGGGTGATAATAATGCTGGTGAATTTTTTTGCCAATTTTAGCCAGTTCAAGGATCTGCCGATCAGAAAGCTTTCTTTTGAGTTGTTTTTTCAGAGGAACTTTGATTTCCCGATTGTCACTGGCGGCTTTAACCCACTGAACGGTTTGTTTGGCAATTCTTCTTTCCAAAATCTCCTCTTTATCGCGGCTGATGACGTAGTGATCCGGAGAAACAGTTCCTTGAACCATATATTCACCCAAACCCCAAACGGCTTCAATAACCAGACGGTTTTTCTGGTTAGTGACCGGGTCAATGGTAAACATTACCCCGCTTACCTCGGATTCAATCATCTGCTGAACCGGAACGGCAATCCCCGCTTTGAGGTGGTCAAAATCCTTTTCCTGGCGATAAAAAATTGCCCGGGGTTCAAAAAGCGAAGCCCAGCAATCGCGAACCCGTTTAATTAAATTAGCTTCTCCTCTGACATTCAAAAAAGTTACCTGCTGGCCGGCAAAAGAGGCTTCGAGTGAATCTTCCGCTGTGGCGGACGAGCGAACGGCTACCAATGCCGGTTTAAAAAGCCCCCCGATTTTTAAATAATTAAAAATGATCTCTTTGGCTAGAGCCGGGGAAATTTTTCCCTGATGAATCAATTTTTTCGCCTTGCCCGCCAGCTCTTCCACCTGCCGTGGATCGCTTAAGCGATAGCGATCGAATAATTCCTTGATTTTGGGTTTGAGATTATTTTCTTTCAAAAAATCGAAGTAAGCCGCAACCGTAACTACAAAGCCTTTAGGTACCGGCAGGCCAATCGAAGCCATCTCGCCTAAATTAGCTCCTTTGCCTCCGACTACGGCCACATCTTCTTTGTGAATCTCGTTAAACCACCAAATATAACGGCTTTTTTTGGTCATGTTTTTTGCTCTTCCCAGCCGCGATTGGGCCGCTGGCGAAGCTCTTCGGTTTCACTGCCTCGCCGGTAATCATCCTGCAAACGAATCGTCCGGCCTTTTTCGGGCGTAGAAACTTCCATAATCTCGCAATCGCTGATAGCCTGACAGCGGTGTTTTTGGCCGTTTTTAATCAAATAGCCTCGTTTGCTTTTCATCTCTTCCTCGTTATGCTCTAAAATAATTTTGGCGCGGCCGGTTAACAAAGTTAAACTTTCTTCTTTTTGGTCATGATACTGCCAGCTAAAGCGGCAACCGGCTTTTAAAAAAAGAATTTTACCGGTAACCGGAGCGCTTGGGGGGGTTAAAATCAACTCCCAGCCCCACGGCTTGCTAATTTTTTGTTGATAAGAAGTGATCATTGTTGTTTTAAACACAAAAGTCGGTCAACCAATTCTTCCCCGCCCAATAACTGCTCACCTAGAGTATGATAATCAGCTTTGAGCCATTGTGGTTCAGTCGTTACTCCTATGCCTGCGGCCTTGGTCATGTCTTCGTCGTTTGGACCGTTACCCACGGCCATGGTGTCCTTAATATCGATTTTTAAATAATCACAAAGATGTTTCAGGCCGCTTCCCTTGTTTAATCCTTTAAGACCGATGTCATAGGCCTCACCGTTCCACCAACTATAAAAACGTTCATCTCGATCAAGCTTTTTTAAAATTTCCTCGATTTGGGGAATTTCTTCCCGACAATGAACCGTGACAAGAAATTGCTTGGGCTCAAAGCCTCTGATTTTGGGCTCTGATTTGGCCAATTCCCGGATGGCAGTTCGAATCTCTCTCATTAAAATCAAATCCTTAGGAGAAAAAAACTCATGCTGGATAACCCGTCCATTGATCAAGGTAAAAATTCCAATTTCCCCTTGCAAGCTCGCTCTGTCCCATAAAATTTTGCCAAACATCCGCTCCAAATAAAGCAGGCTTCGGCCGCTGGAAAAATTTACATGAAAGTATTTTTTCAGTTTGGTTAGTTTTTCCAACATGCTTTCGGAGAGAGTGGCCGTTTTTACGGTAAGGGTGGTCTCGGTTTCCTCAATTTCGGTGCCTTTTTTGACCGTTACCCCGTCACAATCAAAACTGATTAACTTGATTCTTTTTAATTCTTCGGCGGTTAACAGGGTAATCGGCTTCATTACGTCTCTATTCTATAAGCTCGCCAATAAAACTTCAAGCTGCAAAGTCAGCGGGGCAGTGCTTTGGCCCGATTTAACCGCGTATTCGATGGGCAGAAGCTTGGCATAAAAATCAGTCAGCTGTTCCGGTTGGTATTTTTTTGACTGAAAAGCAATCTTGCTTTTTTCGAACGGCGAGACCTCGCTTAAGCCTTCATAGCCCAGATCCTTAATGATCATCAAATGCCGGATTCGCCGTGCCAGCATAAAAAAGATCTTTTCGACCGGTGACTGCTTAAGCGCTTGGTGAAAAGTATCCGTTTTCAGTGTGTCTAAAAAAGCAAAAATTGCCGGATTAATTTTATAAATTTCAATCTGTGTACGCGCTAAAGAATTCAACTTGCGGCCGTCAATGGTTTTGCCCGCCCAAATAATTAAATTTTTAAAGTTTTTGCCATAGTCAAAAACTTCTTTATTTGGCCAGCCTTCGATTATAACCAGACGCTCGTCGCCGAACAAAGATTGGGATTCCAAAGCCTGTTTAACCGTAGTTAATTCAACCTTGTCGCCAAAGCGAACAATCTCGTCTTTAAAGGCTCTTGTCACGGCCGTCAATCGCTGTCGGCTTCTCACTTGATCATCGCCATGAATTAGCAACATGTTTTTTTCTCCGTCATTCTGGCTTGTCCAGAATCGTCTTTTCCTACCAGCCTCGAACGATAGATTCATATAAATCTTTGAATTCTGGATTGAAATTTTTGATCATATTTAGTTTGTCAATTCGATCCATATCCTTAAGGAGTAAATTATTAGTGACCCCAGTATATAGGGTAGGTCTATTATTAGCCATAACATAAACGTAACCCGGTTTCATTCTTGATTCTGGAGTCGTCGTTTCACTCCTCCCCAGAATGACGGAGGGCGTAATTTTTTAAAAATTTGCTCTACGCTTCGGTTGTTGATGGCTCTTCCCCTACTTCGATGAGGCAAAAGCGCTCCGGAAAAGTTTTTCGGAATGTGCATCAACTCGTGGATCAGAATCCGCTGTCGCTCTTCCTTGGACCTCTTGTCAAACTTTTCGCTTAGAACCTCCAAACAATAGTGTGCTTCTACTCCCAAGGCTTGCTGCCAAATTTTAGGCAATCCCCAAATTCGCGCCACCGCCCGGGAGCTCGATCCATAACTGCGAAACGCAATTACCCGCTTAACATCAACTCCGCCGAACAACTGCTCAACCAGCCGCGCTACTTCGGCCTGTATCTCCGGCGCCTTTTCCCACTTCATTGATCTAAACGATACACCTCATCACCTTCTTTGACTGCCTGCTCAACCTTCATCCCTACCGTTTGGCCCTTTTTGGCCTCTTTAACCGCCTCGTGTTCAATCTGCATCGACTGGACATTCATCTCTAACTCGCCCTCTTTTCCGGAAATCTTGATCTTTTCCCCCACCGCCAAGTTATCGTTTAACTCGACTACCGCCACGCCAATTTGATCGTAATAATGAGTGATCTTGCCCACTTTAAAATTCGCCACTTGCCTCACCTCCTTTCGTGTTTGTCTTTATTATAACAGATTAGAATTCACTGTCTTGGTATAATGATATGACAAATATGATAGCAGTAGAACGTAATTTAATTTGCAAGAGGTTAGAAACTGGCTTGTCTAGACATGGCGAGTTTATTGAAATACTTGATCCTCAA
>JBDRBL010000004.1:0-16036 GCA_043822685.1 Candidatus Shapirobacteria bacterium | reverse complement strand
GACCAATGAGGGTGATGTTTATCATGCAGGCTATGCCAATATCTTATCAATGCCGGAATTTTACGATATTGATGTTACCCGAACAATTTTAGGCATGTTAGATGAGAATAAATCATTGCTTGAATTATTCAGTAAGGTTTTTGGCGAAGACCCGATGCATTTTCTTTTTGGAGATGAGTTGGGTTTTGAATTTTTGGAACCCTGTGGAATGGTTTTTACCCATTTTGAAGCCGGTCCCAAGAAAAGTGGTTCGATTGGAGTGATTGGGCCTTCAAGGATTAATTATTCAGTTGTGGTTCCAACGGTGAGATATTTTGGTGGGCTAATTGAAGAGCTGGGACGGAACATTTAAAAATGAAAAAGACGGACAAAATCACTGATTTGGAGAATAAATGGAAAAGGGCGTTGGCTGACTATGCGAATTTAGAAAAGCGAATCGAAAAAGAAAAAGAAGATTTTGTAAAATTTGCCAATGCCCAACTTTTAAATAAGTTATTAGCTATTTTGGATAATCTTGAGCTTGCCGAAAGACATCTTAAAGATAAGGGATTAACTCTTGCCGGCAATCGATTTCGAGAAATTCTTAAGGAAGAAGGGGTTGAAGAAATAGAGGTTTTAGGTCGAAATTTTGACCCGGAATTAATGGACGCAGTTGAAACAGTTGATGGTCCGAAAAACAAAGTAGTTGAGGTTGTTTTAAAAGGATATAAGCTTTACGTAAAAGTTTTAAGCCCAGCTTAGGTTAAAGTTGGTGGAGGCCCGTCTAATGGCGAGGTAAATAAAAAATTATGAGCAAAATTATTGGCATTGATTTAGGAACAACTAATTCCTGCGTGGCCGTAATGGAGGCAGGAAAGCCAAAAGTTATTCCCTCATCCGAGGGGAGAAATATTATTCCTTCGGTGGTTGAGCCAGTCAAAAATTTGGTTGGGGAAGTAGCCAAGAGACAAATGATTTTGAATCCGGAAAATACAATTTACTCGATAAAAAGATTGATGGGGCGAAGATTTACTGATGCGGAAGTTAAGAAAACTCAAAAGATGGTTCCTTATAACGTTAAGTCTGGTAAAGGCGGAATGGCGGTAGTTGAAGTTGGAGGCAAAGAGTTCACCCCTCAAGAGATTTCTGCCAAAATTTTAGCCAAATGTAAAACTGATGCCGAAGCCTTTTTAGGAGAAAAAGTCGAGAAAGCGGTGATTACCGTTCCCGCTTATTTTGATGATGCTCAAAGACAAGCAACTAAACAGGCAGGAGAAATTGCCGGATTTAAAGTTGAAAGAATCATTAATGAACCGACAGCTGCCTCTTTGGCTTATGGTTTGGAAAAGAAAAAAGGGGAAACGATTGCCGTTTATGATTTGGGCGGGGGGACATTTGATATCTCTATTTTGGAGATCGGCGAGGGAGTTTTTGAGGTCAAGTCAACCAATGGTGATACTTTTTTGGGCGGAGACGATTTTGATGCCAGAATTGTGGATTGGATTGCCGGAGAGTTTAAAAAAGAAAGCGGTGCGGATGTGAAAGCAGATAAACAGGCATTGCAGAGGGTGCGGGACGCGGCGGAAAAAGCCAAAATAGAGCTGTCTTCAGCGACGGAAACGGAGATCAGTCTTCCTTATCTGACTCAAGGCGCCGGGGGACAGCCGTTGCACTTGAGCCTGAAGTTGGGCCGGGCTAAGCTGGAGAGTCTGATTGATGATCTGATTCAGAAAACGATTGCGCCGGTCGAGGCGGCGCTTAAAGATGCCAAAATGACGGTTAAAGATATTGATGAAATAGTGATGGTGGGAGGTATGACGCGCATGCCCAAAGTGATCGAGACGGTGAAGAAATTTTTCGGTAAAGAACCGAACAAATCGGTCAATCCGGATGAAGTGGTGGCCATCGGCGCGGCGATTCAAGGCGGCGTGCTGCAGGGTGATGTGAAAGATGTTTTACTGTTGGATGTAACGCCATTGACCTTGGGGATTGAAACGCTGGGGGGAGTGCGGACGTCGTTAATTGAGCGAAATACGACGGTGCCAACGAGCAAATCGCAGATTTTTTCTACCGCGGCGGACAGCCAGACGCAGGTGGAGATTAACGTCTTGCAGGGTGAGCGGTCGATGGCGGCGGATAATAAGTCTTTGGGTCGGTTTGTGTTGGACGGAATTCCTCCGGCGCCGCGGGGAGTGCCGCAGATCGAGGTCGCTTTTGATATTGATGCCAACGGCATTCTGAACGTGAAAGCCGTCGATAAGGCCACCAGCAAGGCCCAATCGATTGTGATTAAAGGGGCGGTGAGCATGTCGGATGATGAGGTTAAGAGGGCGCAGGCGGAGGCGGAAAAATTTGCCGAGGAGGATCAGAAGAAAAAAGAGGCCGTAGAGGTACGGAATCAGGCTGATGGTTTGGTTTTTACCGCAGAAAAAACTCTCAAAGAGGCGGGAGATAAGGCGAAACCGGAAGATAAAGCCAAAGTTGAAGAGGAGATCAAAAAGGTAAAAGAGGTGTTGGCCAAAGCGGAGGCGGCTAAAGAAGAGATTGAGGAGGCAAGTAAAAAGCTTTCCGAAGTTTTGAATGCGGTTGGCGCGAGCCTATATCAGGAAACGGAAAGTAAGGATAACAGTCAGCCGTCACAGGAGAAAACAGAGGTGCCGCCGGAAGAAAAAAATAAAGCTGAAGAAGGCGAAGTGGTGTCGTAATTGTGGCGACAAAGAGAGATTATTACGAGATTCTGGGTGTTGCTCAAAAGGCAACGGCGGCGGAGCTGAAAAAGGCTTACCGCCGTTTGGCTTTGCAGTGGCATCCGGATCGTAATAAATCAGCCGAGGCGACGGAAAAATTTAAGGAAATCAACGAGGCTTATGAAGTTCTAAACAATACTAAGAAACGAGAGGCGTATGATCAGTTCGGCCACGCGGCGTTTGATCCTCGATATGGAGGCGGGGGCGAGCCCGGCGGTCCCTTTACTTACACCTACACTAGTGGCGGCGGGGGTTTTGGAGATTTTGGGGATTTTTCCGATCCGTTTGAGATTTTTGAACAGTTTTTCGGCGGCGGTTTCGCTCGTTCCCAGCGCGGCGGCCGGTCAATTCCGCGTTATGGCTTAAGGGTTTCCTTTATGGAAGCGGCGCGGGGATGTGAAAAGGCAGTCGTGATAGATGGCAGGAAAAAAACCATTAAGATTCCGGCGGGAGTAGATGACGGCTCGCAAATCCGGTTTACTGATTTTTATGTGACCATCGAAGTAGAACCGGATCGGCAATTTAGGCGCGACGGGGCGGATGTGTTTACTGATCAGAAGATTCTTTTGACGACGGCAATTTTGGGTGGCGAGGTGCAGGTGGCGACCATCGAAGGCGAAGTAAAATTGCGTGTAAGGCCGGGGACCCAGCCGGGCATGATGGTGCGCCTACGGGAGCGGGGCATCCCCCGTCTGCAAAGCCGCGGCCGGG
Source organism: Candidatus Shapirobacteria bacterium (assembly GCA_043822685.1). Taxonomy (GTDB): domain Bacteria; phylum Patescibacteriota; class Microgenomatia; order PFEM01; family JBDRBL01; genus JBDRBL01. The sequence continues at coordinate 12,599 of JBDRBL010000004.1, read as the reverse complement.
GAGATCACTACGTGCGTCTGCTGGTGAAAATTCCCGAGCGGATCAGCCGGAGGCAAAAGGAGTTGTTGGAGGAGTTCGAGTCTTTAAGTTGAGCTAGTAAAGGTTTGCCTCAATACAAACACTTTGTGAGCAGAGATTGCTGCAACAGGAACGGTTTTGTCGGCAAGGGCTTCCACTTTCGACACAAGGAACAGGGGACGGAACAACAGGGTTAGGGGTGACGGTGGTGGTAGGAATGACAGTGGGAACGAGAGCGGTGGGTGAAGCAATCATAAATGAGAGTGGCGTACCGACATCGGCGAGATTGTCACCGGTTTTATCTTGCGGCAGACGGGTGCGGGAAAAGGTTAAGGAGCTTGGTCCGGCTGGGGCAGTTTCTTTAACGGAAAGCATGAAGGTACCCAAAGAAATGGTGCCGCTAACCGGCGGGAGAGAAATTTCTTTTTGAAAACACGTAAGCTTGATTTGGCCGATGGTGATTTGATTGGCGGGCAAAGCGTTGGAAAGCTGGGAACCGCATTTCAGGTCGCTGGCGGTAAAAACCTCGGGATTAAAAGCGATGTCGACTCCGGCGGCTTTGAAGGTCAGATTTTGAGGGTTGTCAAGAATAACCTGCGCGGTGAGATTGTTGGTGCCGGGAAGCGCCTCGGGAATTGCTTGACTGCTGGAGTCGGTTATCTTGAGGGAAAATTTAATTAAACCGGCGGTGTCGGCCTGCTTGCGGACCTCCTGGCGTTGTTGAGCCGATTTCAAAGTAAAAAAGAGGCCGGCAATCAGAAATAAAAACAAAACCGGACCAAGAATCTTTTTTTTCTTCATCGAATTGATCTTATTATTTTTAAAGCGGCCGTGTCAACAGGGTCTTGAAAATAATTGAGAGATGTTGTTAGATAGAGATAGTGAAGAAAAAAATAACTGTAGTTTTTTTGATTTTGCTTGGTCTGGTTTTTTTGCTTAATCCCCGATCTGTTCGAGCCAGTGATGACCCTTATTCCGGTTTTGGCAGTCTTCTTTGGGGTGATTTACATGCCCATTCTAATCTTTCTTCTGGAGAGAATGTGCCTTTGCCGCCCGATGGTGTGTATGCCAATGCATTAAAGTGGGGATTAGATTTTGCTGCAGTGACGGATCATGATTGGCGGATAGTGAATTATCCAGGCGATTGGGAACACTTGAAGGCGGCAGCTAGGACAGCGCCGTTGATTGCATTTTTAGCGTTTGAATGGTCAGGCAAGGGTGTAGATGATTCGGTTAACTGTAATGAGGTTCCGGTGCCTACACCGTCTCATTGTGTTTGTGGATCAGATACTGCGGGGAATAAGAAATGTTATTACGGAGATGGTCATAAAAATGTTTATTTTTATAATTTTGATCGTTCGTTATTGGTAACAAGCAATGGAAAGGAGGGGTACGAAGCAGGAACGATGTTGGCCCCTCAGTCTCGGTTGCTTGTGTCAGCCCCAACGGCGGCTAGTTTGTACGAGAAAATGGCGCCATATGGGGCTCTCATAATTGCTCATCACGTGAGTGGTTATCAGTGTTATAACTCGGCGATACCGATGTCAACTAATTGGTCAAACGACAGGTCGGAGCTGGTGGAGATATATTCTAAGTGGGGTTCGGGGGAATATCCGGGCTTGCCTCACGCCAGGAGTTGTGTTTGGCCAAACCGGTCATGGCAGACAGCATTAACCTATGGTCGTAGATTTGGTTTTGTAGGGGGAAGTGATTCTCATGCGGGTCAACCCGGGTCGCAAAATCTCATAGAGACACAATTTAGAAACGGGGGTACGCCAAACAGTGGTTTAACCGCAGTTTGGGTAACCAGCAAATCGCGTGAGGGGATTTGGGAAGCATTAAAGAGTAAAAGGACTTATGCTACTACAGGGGCGAAAATAGCGATTAAGTTTAGCGCTAATGGCTATTTGATGGGACAGTCTTTTCAGGCTTACCAAAAACCGAGTTTTAAAGTTTCGGTTCGACCAAGCGGGGCATCTTTGAGGGGAGTAGAAATAGTTAAGGGATGGAAAAGGGCGGAATTGCCCCTTTCGGTGGTTAAAGTTTTTAACGAATGTGAAGGAGCAAGTAGTTGTGAGGTCGAGTGGACGGACGATAATTTTGAGAAGAGTGCTTTTTATTATTTGCGGGTTCAGCAAAATGATAGTTTTGGCCATGTTGGCTGGTCTAGTCCGATCTGGGTAGATAAAATTATTGCGCCGACGTTGACGCCGACCTTAACGCCAACGCCGGCGCCGTGTCCTGGCTGTCAGGGCTTGTCGGTGGGGTATACGCCGGTGGCGAGAGGAGACGGCAAATACAATATTCAATTAAATTGGTCGGATGTCGCCAACGAGGGTGGTTATCAAGTTTGGCGCTGTTCGGGGCGAAATTGTGTGCCAAATGAAGAGATAACAGCGGTGGGCCAAGACGTAGTTCGTTTGACCGATACCGCGGGTTTTGCTCAAGAAGTTTCTTTAGCTTATGAAGTGCGACCGGTCAGAAATGATTGTGCGGTTGCCGGATGCACGAAAACGCCGGTTTGCACCCTGCTGTCTTCGCCGGTCAATTTGCGGTTAGCTGTTGCGGGCGATCAGGTAGGGCGATCGGGCCGGTGTCCTGGCCGGCAGTATCCAGACGGCAAGGAGGTTGTTTGTATTAGAGATGAAATGCCAGCTTGGCGGTGGGATAGCCCCATTGTTGACAGTGGTTTTTGCGGGGTCACGACAACCAATCTTTACGATTGGCCGCCAGGGACTTGGGCATCGGTGACAGGTTTAGTTTTGGAAAACAAAAAGACTGCGGCCCGAAGCGGCTGTCTGGGGGCAACGGTGTCTTTTGTTAATAGCGAAGGGACAAGTGGTTATCCGGGAATTTTATGGGCAGAGGTGGACAAGACGCCGCCGGTTTTGAACAGCGAAGGAGTTCTGCGTTTTATTTTTACTCGGACAGATGAGGAAGGGAAGCGTTATTGTCGAGCCGATTTTACCGCTCCGCCGGCGAGCGATGAGGGATGTGCCGGCTTAGCTGGGGCTTCCCATGAGACGCAGTTGTCCACCCGGAGCGATTTTGCAACCCTATCGGAAGCCTCGGCGGATTTGCTTGAGGGGACGGTAGTTTATGCCCGGGTAAAAGTGAAAGATGCGCTGGGAAATGAATCGGCATGGCAAACAGTGAGTCGGAAAATTGATGAATCGAGCTGCAATCTGCCGATCCCAACACCGACGCCCAGACCAACCAATACGCCAGTACCGACATCAACCCCGACCCCAACCTCTCCCCCTCTGCCTGCGGCTACTTCTACTCCTCGACCAACGAATACGCCAACCCCGACGAATACGCCAGCACCGGCAGACCCGTCGGCGACGGCGACACCTGCACCCAGACCGACAAGTACGCCGATACCCACGAATACGCCAACGCCGGCGCCTGTAACTCTGGAGGATGTTATTCGTCAATGGAATCCCTATGTGAAAGGAAATTATTTGGCAGATTTAAATCATGATGGCGTGGTTGATGAATTAGACTTGGGATTGGTGTTATGAGATTTGGGCGAGGCTTGATTGTTGCGGAGGGGTGGGGTAAAATAGCGGGATGATTAGGAAGGCGAGAACAGAATTTGCCGTGGCATTGAATCAAGTCTGCGCGGAGCGCGGGATTGAGCCGGAAGTGGTGATGGAGACGATTAAAGAGGCGATTTTGGCGGCCTACAAGCGCGATTTTGGTTTTGACGAAACACTTGTTTACGAGGCGACGATTGATGAAGTTACTGGTGGGGCGAGAGTGTTTTCTTTCGAGGAAGGCAAAGAGAAAAAAAAGAAAGAGATCACGCCGCCGGGCTTTGGCCGAATTGCCGCGCAGGTTGCCAAACAAGTTTTGCTTCAGAAGATTCGCGAGGCGGAGAAGTTGTCGGTTTTGAAGGAGTACACCGCGCAAGTGGGCGGTTTAGTGTCGGGTATGGTGCTGCGATTTGACGGAGCGAACGTAGTGGCGGATATTGGGAAAACAGAAGCTTTAATGCCGCCGGACGAACAGGTAAGGTCAGAGCAATATCATTTGAATCAGAGATTAACTTTCTATTTGGAAGGAATTCACGAGACGCCGCGCGGCCAACAGGTGATTGTGTCGCGGGTGCACCCCGATTTGGTAAAGAGACTTTTCAGGCGGGAGGTGCCGGAGGTAGCTTCGGGGGCGGTGGAAGTAAAGGCGATTGCGCGGGAGCCGGGGAATCGAAGCAAAATTGCCGTGTTTTCGTCTCAAGCCGGAGTCGACCCGGTGGGTTCCTGCGTCGGTCAAAAAGGAGTAAGAGTGATGGCGGTGATCAATGAGTTGGGAGGAGAAAAGATTGACGTGATTCAGTACAGTGAAGACGTGGTGAAGTTTATTGCGGCGGCGCTTTCACCGGCGGAAAAAGTGGTTGTCAAGGTTGACGAAAAAACAAAAACAGCGGTAGTGACGGCGCCGGATGATCAATTGTCGCTAGCGATTGGCAAATCGGGGCAAAACGTGCGTTTGGCAGCTAAATTGACCGGGTATAAGATTGAAATAAAAGAAAATATTAAAGAAGATAAAAAAGTGAAGCCGGCAGATGTTAAAAAAGTCGATTCGCCCAAGGCGGATGTTTAATGCTGGCACGTCCGCCGATTGTGGGAGTTTTGGGGCATGTCGACCACGGCAAGACTTCGTTGATTTCCAAAATTAAAGAGACGGATTTGACTAAAAGGGAGTTTGGGGGGATTTCACAACATACCGCCGCTTACCAAATTAGTTACGAAGGCCAAAAAATCACTTTTATTGACACTCCGGGGCATGCGGCTTTTGCCAAGATGCGTTCGCGCGGGGCACGAGTGGCGGATTTGATTATTTTGGTGGTGGCGGCCGACGAAGGAGTGAAGCCGCAAACCAAAGAGAGCTTGAAACACATTGAAGCCGCCGGGCTGCCGTTTCTGGTGGCGATTAACAAGATGGATCTGCCGGAAGCGGATGTGAACAAAGCCAAGCAGAGCTTGGCGGAGGCGGGAGTGCTGGTCGAGGGTTACGGAGGAAGTATTGTCGCCGTGCAAGTGTCGGCCAAGACGGGTAAGGGGATTAAAGAGTTGCTGGAGATGACCCTGCTGATGGCGGAGATGCAGGAGATTAGGGCCGATAAATCGGCCCAATTGGAGGCAGTGGTGGTAGAGTCGAGGAGGGATTCGCGTCGGGGAATTGTGGCGAGCTTGCTGATCAGGGACGGCAGTTTGCAGGCGGGCGAGGAAATTGAAATCGAAGGGGAAAAAACAAAAGTAAAGATGATGTTCGACGATTTGGGGCAGCCCGTGACGGTCGCTCTACCTGGCCAGCCGGTGGAGGTGTTGGGATTCAAAAAAATGCCGCCGGTGGGAGTCAAGATTGGATCGGCAAGGCCGGGTCAGCCGGTGGAGGAATTAAAGAAAGAAGAGATCGAAGCCGAGAAAGAAGAGGCACAAGAGAAGATTAAAATTATTTTGAAGGCGGATGTGACCGGGACGCTGGAGGCAATTCTGGAAAGCTTGCCGACAGAGGTGGAAGTAATCGCTAAAACCGTAGGGACGGTGAATGATTCAGAGGTCTTATTGGCGAAGAGTGTAGGGGCGGAAATTATCGCTTTTAATGCGCGAGCGACGGCCGGGGTGTTGAAGCTGGCGGAAACGGAGGGAGTGAAGATTAAAAGTTTCCAGATCATTTATGAACTGCTGGCTTATTTGGAAAAAAGAGTTTTGAAGCTGTTGCAGCCAACATTTGATGAGGAGATTTTGGGTCAGGCGGAGATTTTGGCGAGATTTGAGATGAAGGGACAGCATGTCTTGGGAGCGAGGGTCATTGAGGGGGAGATCAAAAAAACGGAGAAGCTACGGGTTAAACGGGGCGAAGCGTTGATCGGTGAAGGGCGGTTAAAATCACTGAAAAAAGACAAGATGGATGTTTTAGAGGTCAAGAAAGGGGAAGAGTTTGGCGCGGTGCTGGCGCCGGAGGTTGACTTTGAAGTCGGTGATTTGGTAATATCATATCGTTTGAAAGAAGAGGCCTAGAAGGAGAAAATTTGGATCAAGCAACTTTGATCCAGGAGGCTTTAACCACTGCCCAAACCGTCCTGGTAACATTGCCGAGTCAGTTAACCTTGGATAAGGTAGCCAGCGCGCTGGCGTTGTATTTGTCTCTCCGAAAAATTCCCCAAAATGTCACGATTGCCTGCGAAAAAGCGATGACCGTGGAGTACTCGAGCTTGGTAGGGGTGGACAAGGTGGCCAATAAGCTGGGCGGGCGGAATTTAGTCGTATCGTTTGATTACAAGGAAGACTCGATTGAAAAAGTTTCTTATAACATCGAAAACGATCAGTTTAATTTAGTAATTCGGCCCAAAGAAGGGATGGCGCCATTGGCGACGGATAAAGTCAAATATCGTTATGCGGGCGGCGGTGCGGATCTTGTGATCAACGTGGGCGGGGAGAGTCTAGCCGAGCTGGGCAAGTTGTATCAGGACAATAAAGAGGCGCTGGATAAGGCGAAAACGGTCAACTTGAGCTTGGGCCAGGCGGCATCATATTCTGAACAGGTGGCGGAGATTTTGTCCAAATTACGTCTGCCGGTGGATGAAGACATTGCCGGAAATCTGCTGGCCGGATTAAAGGACGCGACGAACAACTTTACGGCGGCAAATTTAAGCGCCAACACATTCGAGGCGGCGGCCTTCTGTTTAAGATCAGGGGCTGAGCTGAATAAAAAGAAAAGCGGTGATGGTTTTGAATTGGGAGAAAGGGATAAGAAGGAGGAGGTAGGGATAGAACGAAAAGATATTGGCGAAGCGGCGGTAAGGCCGCAGCCGGATTGGTTTGAGCCGAAGATTTATCGAGGCAATATTCAGGCTTAGAACTATTATTTTGAGAGTTTACTTTACTTCTTGACAAAAGTAAAGGCTTCTGATACAAGTAAAGTATATGAAGATAGTTACCCTTTCTTCCAAACAACAGATAACTTTACCTCAAGAGGTTTTGGGGTTATTGGCTTTTGAACCCGGAGAAAAGTTTTTACTGGAAGCGGATCGAGAAAAAATTATTTTGAGTCCAATGAAAAAGTCGGTGGTCAGTCGAGTGGGCGGCAGTTTGGCAAGATATATACCGCGGGCGAAGAGAGGTGTGTCTTTTGAACAGGTAATGAAAGAAACTCAAAAAATTGCGGCGCGAAAGATTGCTAGAGGGAAATGAGAATTCTAGTTTTAGACACCAATGTCTTTGTTCGTTTTTTGATTAAAGACGTTCCTCGCCAGTTTATTCAAACGGAAAAGATTTTTCAACAAATAGAGGCGGGAAAAATTCAGGCCAAAGTTTCGATTTTGGTGATTGATGAGTTGATTTGGGTATTGGAAAATTATTATCAAGTTAAAAGAGAAGTTTTTCTCGATCAACTGCTTTATCTTTTCGCTCTAAAAAATTTAAAAGTGCTGGAGACGAAGAAAAGTCTTATAGTAAAGATCTTGGAAAAGATGAAAAATAATAAGATTGATTTTACCGATTTTTATTTGGCGGCCGTGGTGCCTATTAATCAAATTTTTTCTTTTGATAAAGATTTCAAAAAATTGACATAAACAAATGATTGTGAGATAGTCAAAAAGTTGCCAAAGTTACTCCTACTGTTGGTCTTAGAGCAGGATGGAGAGAGTATAAAAGTGTTGCTGCGGATTTCTCTATCGACTACTATTGGGATAATCCTGAAAAGTTATTACTTAAAGAGTTAGAAAATAAATATAAGGGCGAGGCTGGTGGACCAAATGTTTACTTTACGGGAGGAAAAGTAGTCGACGTTAGTGGTCGTTGGGCATACAAAGCAGAGGAAGTAGCCTGTGCTCCAATGATGTGTGACAGAATTGCCATTATCAACGATGATAAAGTAATTGAAATAAAAAGTCTTTATGGCGTAGAAAACAAAAACAAGGTAACTTTTGACCAAATCCTCGCCACTTTTAAATTCCTTGACTAAAATTGCTTTTGGCGGAAAGAGTGCTAAAATAAATTCATATGTTGGACGAGAAAACTAAAACTTTTATCCGAAAGACAGTGTTTTCTTTTTTAGATCCCGCCCAAACGAGGGTTTTTATTTTTGGTTCTCGAGCTATTGGCAAAAACAAAAAATTCAGCGACATCGACATTGGCCTCACATCTTCCCAAATAATTCCCTGGTGGAAAGTGTCGGCGATTGAGGAAGCCTTTGAAGAGTCTAATCTTCCCCAGACAGTTGACGTGGTGGACTTTAATCTCGTCTCGGAAAAATTTAAGCAAGTAGCCGAAAAAGATCTGGTTTATCTCTAAATGACAAAAGCTACTGCCAAACTTAAACAGGCGATTTTGTTGCCGGCTTCAGAAATTAATCGTGACGGGACGATTAAAAGATTTGAATTTTGCTTCGAACTTTCTTGGAAACTGATGCAAGCAATAAAGCCAGAAATCTTACCACCCATACTTACGAGGAAGATCTGGCTAAGAAAATTTATAAAAGGATAAAAAACTTTGACCAGACTTTAGATGTTTTCCTTGTTAAGGTGGAGAAGTTTTTGAAAATCTAGAATTTGTCCCCTCTCGATTTTTCTGCTTGCTAATTTGGGGCGGCTTTGATAAAATCGGATCATGGCTTTGGACGTAGGAGAAAAGCAGAAGGTTATTGAGAAATTTGCCCAAAAAAAGGGCGATACTGGTTCGCCGGAGGTACAGATTGCTCTTTTGACCTATCAGATTGGTAAATTAACCGAGCATTTGAAGGAGCACAAAAAAGATGTCCATTCGCGGCGGGGCCTGCTGGCGATGGTATCCAAACGAAGGAGATTGTTGGCCTATCTTCTGAAAGAGAGCGAAGAGCGCTACAAAAAGGTGCTGGTGGAGTTGAAACTGAATAAATAGATGAAAATTGTTTCCAAATCGACCCAGATCGGGGGAAAGAAAATTACGCTGGAGGTTGGCCGTTTAGCCGAACAGGCGGATGCGGCGGTATTGGCTCGTGTGGGTGACACCATGGTTTTGGCGACTGTCGTGGCGGCCAAACCCCAATTTGATCCCGGCTATTTTCCCTTGAGTGTGGAGTATATTGAGCGGTTATACGCGGGCGGGCGGATTAAGGGTTCGCGGTGGGTAAAACGGGAGGGCCGGCCGAGTGATGAGGCGGTGCTGACCGGCCGTTTGGTAGATCGCTCCATCAGGCCCTTGTTTCCGGAGGGATACAAAGAAGAAGTTCAGCTAGTGATTACAGTGTTGTCAGTTGATGCCGAAAATGATGCCGATATGCCGGCTCTGTGGGCCGCCAGTGCGGCGCTGGCGATTTCTGATATTCCATGGAACGGACCAATTGGGGCGGTACGGGTGGGCGGTGTTAAGCAGGGGGACGGAGAGAGCTTTTTAATTAATCCCAGCTATCAGGACTTGGAAAAATCGAGTTTGGATGTGATTGTGGCCACCAAAGACGAAGCGGTGGTGATGTTGGAAGGTGAAGGGAAAGAAGTTGCCGAAGAGTTTTTGGTCGAGGCGATTGAGGCCGGACAGGAAGAGGCGGAGAAGATCGCGGAGTTAATTGCCACTCTGGCGAAAGAAGCTGGAAAGAAGAAAAAATCATTTGTGCCGCTTCAGATCGACAAGGTGTTAATGGGCAAGATCGAAAAGGAGATTGGAGAGCAATTGAAGGATTTGGTGAAAACAGAGAGCCGCAATGAATTTGGCGGAGGCGAGCTTAAGGAGTTAAAGGAAGCAATGACAGAGAAGTACGGTGAAGAAAAGAAAGAAGAGATTGGTTTGCTGATCGAAAAATTGTTTAAGAAGACGATTCGGCAGATGATTTTGGCCAAGGAACGGCCGGACGGAAGGGCTTTGGATGAGGTGCGGCCAATCGACATCGAGCTGGGATTATTGCCGCGAACCCATGGTTCGGCGATGTTTAAGCGAGGCCAGACGCAGGTTTTGACTGTGGCTACTTTGGGCTCGTCGGCCCTAGAGCAGTTGATTGAAAATATGGAGGGTGAGGAAAGTAAGCGCTATATCCATCATTATAATTTTCCGCCATACTCGGTGGGAGAAACCGGCCGCATGACCGGTCCCGGCCGCAGAGAGATCGGTCATGGCGCTTTGGCGGAAAGAGCGGTATTGCCGGTGGTTCCCAGTGAAGATATTTTCCCTTACACGATTCATTTGGTTTCGGAGGTGATGTCGTCCAATGGTTCAACCTCGATGGCGGCGGCTTGCGGTTCGACGTTGGCGTTAATGGATGCCGGGGTGCCGATTACGGCGCTTGTGGCCGGGGTGGCTATGGGCAAAGTGAGCGAAGGAGCCGAATATGTTGTCCTAACGGATATTGTCGGCCTAGAAGATTTCAATGGCGATATGGATTTTAAATTGGCCGGAACCGAAAAGGGGGCGACCGCAATTCAGCTGGATGTTAAGACCCTTAATCTAACTCTGCCAATAATCAAAGAGACGATTAAGCAGGCGCGCGAGGGGCGGCTGTTTATTTTAGAAAAAATGAAAAGCGTTATCGCTTCGCCCCGACCGGAAATTTCCAAATATGCACCCAAGATTACCATGGTTAAGATTCCTGTGGAAAAAATCGGCGAGGTGATTGGCCCCGGCGGAAAAATAATCAAAAAGATTATTGCCGAAACCGGAGCGAGTGTTGATGTTGATGATGACGGTTCGGTCAGTATTTCTTCGCCGGACGAGGAGAGCATGAAAAAGGCGGTGGCATGGGTGGAAAATCTGGTCAAAGAAGTCAAGGTGGGGGAGATTTATGAAGGCACAGTCGTGCGGATTGAGCCTTTTGGCGCCTTTGTGGAAATTCTGCCCGGCAAAGACGGCTTGGTCCATGTTTCGCGCATGGGCACCGAATTTGTCAATGATCCCAACGAGAAGGTGCAGATGGGGCAGAAATTATCCGTGCGGGTGAGTGATGTTGACGCCGTAACCGGTAAAATTGCTTTATCAATGATTTTGGATCCGGCTCAAGAACCGCCGCCTCGTCCCAGAGGTGATCGGCCGGCGTTTGGTCATAACCGGTTAGGAGGCGATCGGGGCCGATTTGGCAGTGATCGGCGGGGTGGTCAGCATGATTTTCGTCCTCGCGACCGCGGCGGCTTTACGCCCCAAAGGTCGTATTGAACGTGCCGGTCGACATAAGACCCGGAGCTATTTTCATTTAACGTTCGCGTATATCTGATGTTGTTTGGGTTTATAATATCAAATCCCTGCAAACCCAAGCAATATGGGTCGAGCGAGTGCAACAAGCGAGCCAGATATACCGTGTTAGGCGATGTTGCAATTTACCAATATTACAACTTGCTATTCTTTCCCTTCACTTTTTTTATCAATAACCAACCTCCCGTTAGAATTATAAACCAAAGTAAAAAATCGATAACTAAAATAGAATAGTTCATTTTTGGAAAGTCGGCCGAGGCATTCCATACTGTTTGATATAAATAATATGGTAATGGATAGCCCCTTCCATATAAGAAAAACCTATCGATCGTCGCCTCACAACAGCCTCTTCTGAGAACGGGAGCTATCCCACTTAACGCAGTTACAATGGCCGACAATAAAATAAGTAATATTGCGTGTTTCCTTTTCATAACCTCAGCCAATAAATAAAATTGCAATTTCGCCTAACGTTCAAGTATATGAGAAGCTTCGCACATCCCTTCATTTTTTTCAATTAGCGTGTGCGAAATTTGGGAGAAAGAAAAAGTGCATCGGTACGACATTCTACCTTCTTTCATTTACCAACTAAACAGCACCAGAACATATTCTATGCCAATAAAAGTAATCGGCAAGAAAGACAATACAAAGATCGAGAAAGTAATCATTCTGGTAATAATAATCATCCCCGTTGATATCTGCGGATTATTCTCTAGATATTCTTTCTTGCTAGCGAAAGCAAACCTGGAAAAAGTTAAATTAAAGAAAAATCCCACATACAAAAGAAACGGGTAAATGAGAAAAGGGATAAACTCACTGCTTACTTGGAATGTGAGGGCAAATGCAGTTAAAAAAACAAATGTTACGCTTACGTAAGTAGCAACGAAGAATCGCACCAATGAATAACCGAAAGACGATAATTTATTGTTTTTAAGCATAAAATCTACTAACCGAATGATTATTATACTGATAATTATGGACAGCAGAAATCCTACAATATTACGGTAAGATTTATTTAATTGCGATAATACCAGCTTAGTTATTAAGTTATGAAAAGAGTAGATGTTTGAAAGGTGAATCGATGCAGTTAATAAGATTTTATGCAACCTATTCATATGATGGTAATAAATTGATTATTTATGCACTTTTTCTTGAACCTCATATACTTTGTTATGTGATGTGCTAAAAACTAGAAACTATTGTTCTCTATTTCATTTTCTTTTTAGCATTTCACTTAACGTTCGCGTATATCTGATGTTGTTTGGGTTTATAATATCAAATCCCTGCAAACCCAAGCAATATGGGTCGAGGGGGTGCAATCCCCCGAGCCAGATATACGCTGTTGTACGTCCCGAGCCTGATCGCTTATGATCTCACAAAGTCCCCTGCTCCCTGCGATCAGGCGAGAATGCAATGTGGCAAGCT
>JBDRBL010000003.1:0-74738 GCA_043822685.1 Candidatus Shapirobacteria bacterium | reverse complement strand
TGCTGCCACCCGTAGGTGTAGGGTCCGTATCTCAGTACCCTTGTGGCTGACCAACCTCTCAGTCCAGCTACCCGTCATCGCCTTGGTGAGCCGTTACCTCACCAACAAGCTGATAGGACGCAGGCTCCTCCTTCGGCGACCAGTTACGGTCTTTGCTCCGTTCATGTAACTGAACGGAGATTATCCAGGATTACCCCGCCTTTCGGCGAGCTATCCTTGACCAGGGGGTAGATACCCACGCGTTACTCACCCGTCTGCCACTGTCGCCTAAGGCGACCGTTCGACTTGCATGCTTAAGGCACGCCGCCAGCGTTCATCCTGAGCCAGGATCAAACTCTCAAATAAAAATTTTCGTTCCTACCACATCTAGATTATCAAAGTGCTTCGGCTGAATTCTAGCTGGCCAGTGTTTTAAAGTCAAGCACTAATCACTCCCCCGCCGAGAAGTTCATCGCCACAATAAAACACCGCCGACTGGCCAGGGGCGACTCCCAGAACCGGTTTTTCCAAAACTATTTTGATTTTACTATTTAAACTTTTGAACCTTTTAACCCGTATTAACTCTCCCCCATGCCTGATTCTAATCTGTAATTCTCCCGCTAACGGCTTAAGTAAATTAATATTTTTAATAAGAAACTCTTTCCTGCTCGCTTCCGCCCGACTACCGACTGCCAGTTGATTTAATTTTTGCTTTTTAGCCACTACATAAAGTGGCTTAGTCGATTTAACATTAAATCCGCGCCGCTGGCCCAAAGTGTAAAGAGGTAAACCGTAATGAGAACCGATTATTTTGCCTCGTAAATCAATTACCTCACCGAAAGATAATTTTAAATTTCGTTGCACAAACGGCCGATAATCCTTTTCGGGAAAAAAACAGATTTCTTGGGATTCAGGCTTTTCCGCCGAGGGTAAACCCCATCTTTTCGCCATTTGCCGAACTTCGGTTTTTAAATACTCGCCAAGAGGAAACAAAACATGCGCCGACTGTTCTTGCGTCAAGTTATACAAAAAATATGTTTGATCCTTCTTTTTATCTTTGGCCATCAGTAGAGATTTTTGCATTATCTTCGCATAATGTCCAGTTGCCAAATAGTCAAAGCCGTTTTCTCGCGCATAATAGTAGAGCTGGCCAAACTTGATAAATTTATTGCATCGGACGCAGGGGTTGGGAGTGAGACCTTGTTTATAGGCCCACAAAAAATAGTCAACTACTTCCCGACGGAAGTGATAGCTAAGATTGATCAAATGAAAGGGAATGTTTAGCTTTTTGGCCGTCGCCTTGGCGATTTTTTGAGCTTCAAGGGTGCAACATTTGTTTTCCACCACCTCTCGAGCTTCTGCCTCTTCACTCCACAGCCGAAGATGACAGGCTTCAACTTGATAGCCGGCCTTAATCAGCAATGCCGCCGACACCGCCGAATCCACCCCACCACTGATCGCCACCAAAACTTTTGTTTTTATGGTTCTAATCATCTTTTGTTAAACACGAATCGATCGTTTCTTAATTTCAGGATAGTCATTTGGATTAAGATGACCACTAGCTACTAGGGCGCACAAGGCAACTGGTGCTAATTTTCCTTCTCTAGCCAAATTTATAATTTCATCGGTTGTCAACACAACCCATTCACTTTTACCAACCTCATTTTTGGGCCAAATTCCACTTGATTCTAAACTTCCAATGCTTTTTAAATCATGATTAACGCTCCATATCATACTTAAATAACGAACTGTTTTTCCTTTTTGTGGACTAAAAACCTGATCGGCAATACATAATGGAAAAGCACATCTCAACATGGATTTTGTCAATCCCATTTCCTCACGCGCTTCTTCCAAACCGGCAACTTCAGTTACATTATCATAATGCCCACCAGCGATGTTCCATGTTGTTTCTCCTTCAACCATCGCTCCATATCTCATAAAAACACCTTTTTTAACTCCTTCCTCAAAAACTTGATAAAAAAATGAGCCTATCAATGTTGGTGTCATTCCCGGTTCAGAATTTCCGTACGTGGTGTGATGAAGCTGGAATAACCGAGGATTAACACAAATATCTACCCCGAAGTCGATTATTGCTTTAATTGTTTGTCCGACAAAAAAAGGTAAATATTCATTTCCAACCAATGTCCTTATTGCCGGCAACATGTAGGGCCAATAGTAGACTCCATCTTGAAACCGATTACCCTTAAAAGCTTCTGGTGACTGGGATATTGACATTTGAATAGCTAGAATATCAATTAAACTAGATAATTTTATTCCATTTTCTTGAGCTGCAGACAACAAATCCCAACCTCTAATTCCCGCTTTTACTCTTAAATTATCCTCCTTTCCTACAACTGCCCGAAGATTCAACTCTGGAATATCAACAAAATTATTTGGTCTACTATCCCTGCTTAATTCTCGTAAATCTGCCCTAAGACTTTTTTCTCGATGTCGAGTAAAATGTTGAAACAAACGCTCTGTTGCCATAAAAATAAAACTGGGGGCAGGAAGAAATATTACAAATTGTATTATAACTTATCAGACTATTTTTTTCCTTAATTTTGTTTCAAAATTAGCCACCAACGCCTGCAAAAAACGATCCCGACTGGTCATTTCCCAGAGAGGGAAACCGATTTGATCGTTGATCTCAAAAATTTTTGGACCCTCTTTGCCCATGCCAAAATCCAAACTAAATATGGGATTGTCATATTTTTTATAAAAATACGGGGCAATTTTTGCCACAACCCTCTTGATCGCTTGGGGTACGTGTTTAACATAATCAATTTCCGTAAGTGAACCGCCGCGAGCCACATTGGCAAGATATTCACCTCTTGGCGGTGTTCGCATATGACACCATACGACCTGATTATTAACCACCACCACCCGCACATCATGCCAACCAGCAATAAGTCCTGTTATTCCCCCGCTGGTATCGACAAATTCCTGGGCAAGATACATCGGGTATTTTTTGTCAAACTCAAAATCTAAAGCTCCGCTTTTGGGACCAACATAAATTCCGATCCCCTTTAAAGCATTAAATGGTTTTAAAACCACCCAATCAGTTTTAATTTTGGGTAAAACTGCCGGCAAATTCTCTTTTGAGCCAACCCAAAAAGTTGGCGGCATAAAGCGGCCAATCTTTAAATAATTTTTATATTTGTCGCAGCTCATCACTTTAAAATCCCGTCGATTAACTACGGCCATCTTTGGGGTATTTTCCGGCGGAAAAAAAAGACCGCCGGTTCGATCATAAACCAGATTTATATCTATTGGTTCTTTTTTTAAAACAAAATTGCCTTTGTCAAAAAGCCAGCCACCATCAAATTTACTTCCACCTTGATAGGTTCGCCGAGTCAAAATATAAACCTGCCAGCCTTTTTGCCGGATTAATTCCAAAAACCGCATATAAGTGGGTAATTTTTTACCAATATGATCCAGAGGTTGATTGCCTTTAAGCAAGGGAGAGAAAACCAGACCAAAGTTAATCATTTTTAAATTCCCAAACTGCGGGCAAAAAATTTAGCCAGCTCCGGCACCTCCGGTGAAAGTTTAGAATCATAAGTAAATCCCGGACCGCGATTGGCCTCCAAAATCCAAAATTTCCCCGTCTGGTCAACCAAAAAATCAACTCCCGTTATTTCCAATTTCAATGTCCTCGCCACTTTAACGGCCGCCTTCCCCATCCCTGCCGGTGCTTTTTTAAGCGGCAAAAACTCAAAACCACCACCAACGGCCACATTTGATCGAAATTCACTCGGATCGCCCTTGATCTTCCGATAAAAAAGCACCGCTCGATAGCCATATACCAAAAACCGATACTCCTCTCGAGCGGGATAATAACATTGAAAAAGATACTGATCTCCCTTGGCCGTCTCCTTCAGTTTATCAAAATCTTTTCCGGTTGTTATCAACATTACCCCCTCACCCCGCTGTCGAGAAAGTTCTTTGGCAATTAGGGGTAGACCATAAGTATTAATCAAGAGATCGCGATGTTTCTCAATTTTATCCCGCCAACAGAAAAAAGATGGCATCACCGGTAAACCAACCAAAGCTAGTTTCAAAAGCGAGGCAAATTTGTCACCGCTCGAACCAATTTGACTAAAAGCGCCAAAAAACGTATCAAAATATTTTATTTTTAAACTTTCCAAGCAGATGGCTAAATTCCCGGCCAAAGAAAAATATTCTTTGCCCACTCGACGAAAATAAATTACACCAAAGGTCTGAATTTTTTCATCATCTACCTCAATAAACAGCTTTTTATCTATAAACTCAATCGTCACGTCAGAAAATTTTTTTAAGACAACTTCTACTTGTAATCCTAATTCTTTTTGTAAGATTGCCACCAAATCTTGTTTGTTTTTACCAATGGTATCGACCAAAATTAAAATTTTTTTCATTGGGGTCTGACTAAAAAACCAATTAGATCGCGGCGGCCAATAATAATAGCGTATTTCAAATTACGACGATCGGCAACACCGGCAATCGTATTAATCTTCCTCCCGGCTAAGTAATATTTGAAATTAATTACCGGTCGATCTTCTGATCCCAAACTCCCTCTAACTTGTTTGGCCCACAAAACATTATCTTTTTTAAGCAAGCCGCAATTCTCCGCTAAAGCACGATCAAGAGAGGTTCGCCAGGCGCCGGTGTCAATCTTGGCCAAAATTTCAAGACGTTTATTATCGGGCAGGATAATTCTAACCTTTTCAAAAACGTTAAGAGTTTTTACCCCTTCCTCCACCATCACTCGATCGGCAAAGCGGGCGGCAAAAAGGGCCTTGGCAATGCGCACCCCGTGATCGGCGTCGAGAACTTCAAGCCCCTCAACCCGATCAAGGCGCCGCTTAAGAGGAATCTTGTTGGCATTTTGAATTTCCAATCCGGGACGGGCGTTTAATTCAACAATCAACGGTCCCCGTTCCTTATCCAAAAGCATATCCACTCCCAAAAAACCCAGTTGAGCAATCGCTTCTTGAGCCTTAACGGCCAAGGTTAAAATCGTATTCCAATGCGGTATTTTCAAACCGTTGATCTTTCTTTTTGTCCAAGGAATCGTCTTGATCATTTGGCCTTTGTAAATGGCATTAGTGGTAATCCCGGTGGCCAAATCAATCCCTACTCCAATGGCTCCTTGGTGAAGATTGGCCCGGCCGGCCGAATCAGGCGTCGGCAAACGCAGCATCGCCAGAACCGGAACCCGATTAAAAACAAGAACGCGAATATCCGGAGTGCCATGAAAAGCATACTTCTTAAAAATCTTCCTTATGCGAATCCGCTCTTCGATAAAAGCCTTGTCGGGCTGATTGTGCAGAGAAAATTGGCCAGCGAGAATATCCAAAGCGCGCAGACGCAAAGTCTCGACGTTAATAATGTCATTATTCATCAAGTGCCATTCACCGGCAAATTTGGCCTTTTTACGAACAATAATAATCCCTTCGCCGCCAAAACCGGAACAGGGCTTGAGAACAAAATTATCCGGCAGGCCGCTGATCCAATCAAACTTAAAAACATCTTCGGGAGAGTGAAAAATTTTGAGAACCTTAGGAGTGGGAATTTCAAACTTTTTAAGATATTTCTTGGTCAAAAGCTTGGAATCGGCGATTTCCCGGCCTTTGGAAGTGTTATAAATAAGATATTGCCGATTACGGGCATTCAAACCGAGAATTTGGGAAGAGTTAAACACTTTTGAAAATTACTTGAGCAGTCTTCTAAATCTTTGGTACTCTAAAAGCCTCAAACCGGCGAAGCGGCCGATAAGGAGGTTTAAAACAAGAGTCGTAAAAAGAAGCAATTCCGGTTGAGCCAGGGCAAGATTTTGCAGGAAAGGCCAAGAAAAGGTGGCAAAACAGGCAGAAGATAAAATAAGAACCTCTAGGGTAGAGCGAAGAGCCCGGGACGAACTCTGACTAATTTGCGCCTCAACCAGATCTTCGGCCAGTAAAACCAAAATCATCAAAGGCAAAATTTGAAAATCAAAAGCCGCGGCAAAAAGAAAAACAACCAAAGAAACAAACCAAATAACCAGAGCCATCCGCGCCAAATAGTGAATTTTGAGACGGCGCATGATCAAGCGGGCAAACGTGGCCGCCAAAAGGATTAAAAAGAAAAGGCTTAAACCGGTGGGCAGACCAATCATCAAAAAAACAACCGAGAGCATAATCGGCGTAAAGACACCCAGGCCGCGCAGGCCGAGAAGATAACGAGCGGCAGCAATAAAGGCTGCGGCCAAAGGCAAAAGCAAAAAGGCGGCAATAACGGAATCGGACAAACCCGAGGCTCGCGCCAAAACCACTCCTTCACGCAAAAAATAAAAGCTAAAATTCATCTGAAGCGATTATAACATTTTTGAAGAAAAGCTACCCCGACCAGTCGGCCTGGCCGGCATAGATCAAATCGTGCAGCTCCCAATACTTGCCCTGCTCGCCCGCGCATCTGGCCGCCTCGGCCATCTTTTGGGCCGATTGGTGAAAAGGCAGGGGATAATCCAAGAAAACATAAAGAATTTTGTCTCCATAATTTTTCAAAATTTCCGGCATCGTCTGGGTAACATATCGGCCGCAAAAGGGACACTCATAATCGGAAAACTCGGCAACAACGACTTTCATTTCTTTGTCGCCCTTGACGGCGGCCGCATTGGCCACAATTTGATCTAGGGTATCTTGTTTCAAAGCCGGTCCTTTAGCTTGACCATTCAAAGCTTCTTTAATCGCCGTGTCGAAAACCTCGTAAGGTTGAGCGCCTACCAAAATTCGGCCATTGATAAAAAAAGTTGGGGTGCCAAAACCGGCTTGGTCACGACTAGGAATTTCTTTATGATCAATAACGTTCAAATCCCAGGCCGTCTTGGCGATTTCGTTACTAAAAGCAAGATTATCTTTGACTGCTTGGGCATACTTGCCCGAAGAAACGCAACTTTTAAATTGATCAACGTCCAAGCCGATTTGACCGGCATATCCGGCCAAAACGGCATCAGGATCTTTTGCCGCAGGAGAAACACCGCCTGTCGGAACGGTCGAGCCGCTACCGGTAATTTTACTCTTATCCCACATCTTTCCCAGCAAAAACGCCGCCGCGACCAACAAAACAATAAGGACAATATTAGTATAATTTTTTTCTTTAGCCATGAACCTCCTCAATCGCCGCGACCGGACAGCTGTCAATTACTTCTCCAATTATTTTTTCTTCATCACCGGGAGGATTAATTGCCTCCGCTTTGCCCTGATCATTCATCTTAAAACTCTTGCCGGCAAGCGCCACACACGTTCCACAGCCAATACACAATTTTGGGTCAACCACGAAATTCATGCTTTTCACTTTAACATCGCCTTTATTACTCTGTCAATCGCTAAAACATAAGCCGCGGTGCGGCCATCCAGCTTTTTTTCCTGCATGGTCTGCCAAACCGCCCCAAACGCCCGAAGCATCTTTAATTTTAATTTTCGATTGACCTTATCTTCCGACCACCGCTCCCTTTTTAAATTCTGCAACCATTCAAAATAGGAAACGGTCACGCCACCAGAATTAGCTAAAACATCCGGAATCACAATAATTTTCTTCTTGAATAAAACTTCATCCGCCTTGGGCGTGGTTGGCCCATTGGCCAATTCCAAAACAATTTTCGCCTTGATTCCAGCCGCATTCTTATCGGTAATCACATTTTCCAACGCCGCCGGCACTAAAATATCACATTTAGTCAGGAGTAATTCATTATTAGAAATTGTTTTTGTCTTCGCAAAACCAATGACTGACCCCGTTTTTTCTTTCCATCTCATCAACCTATCCACCCTGATCTCCCCTATCACTCCGCCCCTGGAATCCGAAACGGCAACAATTTTGAATCCGGCTTCTTCGGCCAGTTTGGCAAACCAGTAACCGACATTGCCAAAACCCTGCACGGCAATAGTTAATTGTTGATTGTTAATGGCTAATTGCTTTGTCAACGCCTGAAGAACATACAACCCCCCACGGCCAGTGGCTTTCTCCCGCCCCAAACTTCCCCCCAAGTTAATCGGCTTGCCGGTAAAGGCAGCTAAAAGTTTTGACTGTTGACTATTAACTGTTAACTGTTGACTTCTTGTGTACTCATCCACCATCCAAGCCATTACTTGACTGTCGGTGTTGACATCCGGGGCGGGAATATCGGTTTTTGGGCCAATAATCGGCGCAATCGCTCGAGCATAGGCACGCGAGAGGCGCTCTAATTCTCGTTTTGAAAGTTTGGAGGGATCCACAATCACGCCCCCTTTTCCTCCCCCATAAGGTACATCAGCAATGGCGCATTTCCAGGTCATCCAAAGCGAAAGCGCCGTCACCTCCTCGCGAGTAACATTGGGATGAAAACGAATGCCACCCTTGTAGGGTCCTCGAGCGTTATTGTGCTGTGACCGAAAACCCCTAAAGACTTGCACCGTCCCATCATCCATCTTAATCGGAAAATTCACCTCCAAAACTCGCTGGGGCGTCTTTAACCGAACCAAAACTTCCGGCGCAATTTGGAGATATTCGGCCAGTTTATCAAGTTGTTTTTGCGCATTGTCAAATGGATCGGTCATATTTAAAAGCGCTAAAAGCCGCCGTGGCGCCTTGGGCACAAGCGATGATCGCTTGAGATAAATATTTACTTTGATTGGTGAAGTCGCCCGCGGCAAAAACTCCGGGTAAATTGGTGGCCATTTTTTCATCGACAATCACAAAGCCCGCCTTGTCAGTTTTTCCGCCCAAACGTGCCAGTAAATTACTCCCCGGCGTCCCGCCGATTTCAATAAACACGCCGTCGACCGCCAATTCTTTTTTCCCTAGATATTCTTTATCTAGCTCTACACTTCCAACTCTTTCCTCTCCTATTATTCTAATTACGTTCGTCTTGTAAATCACTTTGATCTTAGAATTACCTACGGCCTGCTGATTCCACATCGGCTCGGCGCGCAATTGGTCTTTGCGATAAATAAGGTAGACCAGCCCAGCGAAGCCAGACAGATGAATAGCGCCGGAAACGGCCGCATCCGAACCACCCACGACCGCGACGACCTTATCTTTAAAAAAGGGCGCGTCACAATTAGTGCAGTAGGAAACGCCCCGGCCCAGATACTCTTTCTCGCCCGGAATTTCCAGTTTACGTCTCCGAGTCCCGGTAGTAATAATCAGCGTTTTGGCCTTCCAAACCCGATTTTCTCCACCATCCTCATGCGCCCGATATCCCTTCTCTCCCTTTTCTATCCTATCCACTCCCGCCAAAATAATCTCGCCTCCCAGTTTTTTGGCTTGATTGGCCATTTTTTGCGCCAACTCCAAACCGGAAATACTTTCAAAACCGGGAAAATTTTCCACCTTATGAGCCAACGTAATTGTTCCGCCCAGTTGTTGACCAACAACTAAATTGGACAAGCGATAGCGCGAAGCGTAAATCGAGGCCGTCAAGCCCGCCGGTCCCGCGCCGACAATAATTAAATCATACATAAACACTAAAACAATTTTTAATTTTTAATTTTTAAATTTTTCAAAATTAAATTACGATATCCCTCATCTCCCTGATACCCCATAACTCTCTCTTTTTCTTTGCCCTCTTTAAACAAAATCACCGTCGGAATACTCGCCACGCCATATTTTTGTGCCAAGGCCTGATTTTCATCTACGTTAATTTTTACCAGCTTAATCTTGCCTTTGTAATCAGCCGCGATCTTCTCCAGCACCGGCCCGGCCATCTGGCATGGTCCGCACCAGTCAGCGTAAAAATCCACCAATACCGGTATGTCCGAATTCAAAAAATCTGCATCGGTCATTAAACCTCCCAACCACCTTTTAATCTTAAGCCAAGAGTCAAGAGTTTGTCGGCACGGTAAACAGAATTGGTCATCTGCTCTGCCTGCCTAATGGCCCACAAAACCGCTGGCAAACGCAAATCATGCAAAATTTTCTGGGCATGAGCAAGAAAAATTTTTTCGGTTTGCCAACCTTGCGTCGCGCAAGCCACCGCCGCCCGTTGCAAATCGGTAAAACAATTCAGGATTTTTTTCTCTCGATCAGACATATGCTTGCAAAATCTTTTGGGCCAATTTTAAAAATTTATTTCTCGCTTGAGCATCTAAAATATCGGTACTGTTGTTACGACCAGCGCGCAAATTAACCATCGCCATCGTTTCGTATTGACCGGTTTCCAAATTAATCCCTCCACCCCAAATGTTTTTTTGCTTTGAACCCTGTTCCAGCAAAATCTTTTCCGCATCCGCGTGATATTCACCACCCAGAGCTGTAATTTCTTGCTCAATATCAATGGTAATTTTCAGATAACTTTCATAATCCCCACAAGCCTTCCGAAAATCAGCCAAAGATAAATTGTTTTTGGTTAAAACGATCGCCATTGAACCAATTTTACCACATTACCCCGTCAGCCAGCCGCCGTCGACGTACAAAACCGTGCCGGTGACATAATCCGCCTCATCGGAGGCCAAATAAACCGCCGCCGCGCCGATGTCTTCCGGCTTGCCAAGGCGTTTTTTGGGAATTTTCGCCAAAAAGCCCGCTTTCACCTGTTCGTCGCCCAAAAACTCTTTCGTCATATCGGTGGCAATAATTCCTGGGGCAATGGCATTAATATTAATTCCTTTGGGCGCCAACTCCACGGCCAAATCCTCAACCAAGCCGATTACCCCGCCCTTGGAGGCCACATAGGCCGACGAGTTGCCAAAACCGGCTCCCACTCCACCGGAAGCAATCGAACTTAAATTAATAATCCGACCGCCTTGGCCCATCATTTTTAGGACTTCTTGGACACACAAAAATTGGCCTTTTAGGTTGGTCGCCAAAGTCTGATCCCATTGTTGCTCGGTTGTTTGCTCCACCGGCAGGGAAAATACAATCCCGGCGTTGTTGACCAAAATATCCAATTTTCCCCACTGGCTTTTTATTTGCTCAAACATCGCCACGACCGAAGCTTTTTGCGCCACATCGGCTTGGATAGCCAAAGATTGCCGACCCAACGCTTTAATCTCTCCAACAACCGCTTCAGCCGCGACTTGATTAGAGCGATAATTGACCGCCACATCGGCTCCTTGTTTGGCCAGCGCCAAAGCAATTCCCCGGCCAATCCCTCTTGACCCCCCCGTCACCAATGCCTTTTTGCCCGTTAAATCAAACATACAACCTCCTTTAAACTAAATTAAATCTTTTTCTATCTGTTTTTCAAGCCCGTCTCGGACTTCAATGCCATCTTTTAATTGATACCGCCAGCCCGTCAGCCACAAATTTTTCCCCTTGGCATATCTGATCGCGTGTTCGGAAAATTTAGTATTGACCACCAGCCACGCCTGATTGAAATTATAAGGATTTTTGCTTTCCCGATAGCCATGCTCCAAATCTTCCAGCCTCGCCCACAACTCACAGGCATCGCCCAAACCGGTCAGTCGATGGGGATTGTCATGATGCTTCACCTCCACCATCACAACCTTATCACCCTTTTGTGCCACGACATCTATCTGGTGTTCCACCCAAAAACCCGGCACGACTACGTTCCCTTCACATTGATAACCCTCTTCTTCCAAAATCTTTTGGATAAATTTTTCAAACTCAAACGGATCCATTACCGCCAGTTTGTCCCGCAAATGATATTGCTCTCGCGGTTTTTCCAGTTTGTACAGACCCAAAATATTATCAACAATTTCAAAAAGCCGTTTGGTGGTGATCGGATCGGTCAATTCGCCTTCAATTTCGCCCAAAAGTTTGCCCAAATCGGCTTGACCAACCCCAGAGCGCACGAGCGAGGCAACGACCTTATTCTGCTCATACGGCTCTTTCCGCCCATCCCACTTGATAACGGTAATTTGACGCATTGAAATAATCATACCATTTTGGTAAACTAAAAGCATGAATTCCTTGCCAACCGTTTATCCTGAAGAGCTTTCTCAAAAAGGTCTGGCTATTTACCAGAAAATCAGTAGCAAAATGGAAGAAAAGAACTTGGGTAAATACTTAGCCATTGAGGATGAAAAAGATCATCCCAAAACGGTCCCGGCAACTTTGACGGCCGGTTCGGAGGCTTTGGCCGGCACCTCACTCTTTGCTGATTATGAATTACAGTTCGACTTTCCCAACAAAAGAATCACCCTCACAAAATCACTACGATGATTCATATCATCATAGTAAAATAAATACTTCAATAATTCGAACTATTGAACTTTTTGTTTTTGATACTGATCGAGAATTTTTTCCGCCCAGTAAAGATCGGATCGAGAAGCATCGAGATCCAAATTAAAATTTAAAATTTTTTGAGCGCGGGCCAATAAAAGCCGACTGGTTGAGGTCTGACCTTTAGCCAAATAATACGCCGCCCGATACAGATTGGCCAAAGCATCCGCTTTAAGACTTTTTTTGTCTAAGACCATAACTTGACAAAATATTTTTTGACCAACTTAATAAATTTTTCTCTTTTTTCCGGTAAAAGAATTTCCAAACTGTCATTGCCCAAACACGGGCGCAAATTCAAAACGGCTGTAGTATCCACAATCTTGGCCTCCAAATCAATTCCCCCACCCCAAATATTGTCTTGTTGGCCGCCACGAGTCAGTAAAACTTTTTCCCCGTCGGCGTGGAGTTCCGTTCCAACAATCAATTCTTCTTTTTCAATTTCTGCCGTAATTTTTACATAACCGCCATAGTGTTTGTGCAACTCCACGATTTCTTTTTGACTCAAAACCGCATCCACCAATTTC
The DNA here is from genome assembly GCA_043822685.1 of Candidatus Shapirobacteria bacterium. Taxonomy (GTDB): domain Bacteria; phylum Patescibacteriota; class Microgenomatia; order PFEM01; family JBDRBL01; genus JBDRBL01. The sequence continues at coordinate 62,055 of JBDRBL010000003.1, read as the reverse complement.
ATACCTTGATTTTATCACATGCCGGCGGAAAAACGGGCAAACTCGAAAAATAACAGCGAAAAAACCAACATCATGACTGCCGGAGCAAAGATCGAGGCATAGTTTCTCTTGCCTGGTCGAAAATATTTTAAAAGCAGAGAGTTAGAAACCACCGAAATCGAGCTCAAAGCCATCGCCAAACCGGCCAGCTCGGGCTTTAAAACCAGCCCCACGCCAATCAAAGCACGCGCCGCAATCGGAATCCCCATGACATTATAAAACAGCGCAAAAAACAAATTTTGTCTGATTTTGGCCATCGTTTCCTTGGCCAGTTGAATTGCGTGAACCACATCGCGCAGATCATTTTTGATCAGCACGATCCCACCGGTTTCCATCGCCACATCCGTTCCCGAAGCCATCGCAATTCCCAAATCGGCTTGAGCCAAAGCCGGCGCGTCATTAATACCGTCACCCACCATCGCCACCTTTTTTCCCAAATCTTGAAGCTTTTTGACTTCAAAAGCCTTATCGGCCGGTAAGACTTCCGCCAAAACATTGGTAATCCCCACCTGCTGGGCAATCGCCGCTGCCGTCCGCTGATTGTCTCCGGTAATCATGTATAGCTCCATGCCCTGGGCTTTTAATTTCTCTATCGCTTCCCGGGTAGTTGCTTTGATCGTATCGGCCACCGCAATAAGACCAATAATATTTTTTGGTGTCGCCAAAATCATCGCCGTCTTACCTTGTTCCTCCAAACGCTCCAGTTTTCGCTCCACTTTTTCCAAATCAAGGTGAAGAAAGTTGGTCATTAATTTTCGGTTGCCAAAATAATAAAAAGTATCTTCAATTTTTCCTTGAACACCTTGCCCGGGAATCGCCTTAAAAGCCTTCACCGCGCTTAACTTTAGGCCCTCTTCTTGCGCGTAGCGATAGATCGCCTCGGCCAAAGGATGTTCTGATTGTTTTTCCAAACTGGCGGCCCGTTGCATTACTTCATCATCATCAGTATCATTGATACCAACAACATCCGTAACGACTGGCTGGCCATTAGTCAGCGTGCCGGTTTTATCAAAAATAAGCGTATCGATTTTACCCGCCATCTCCAACGGCTCCCCTCCTTTAATTAAAATCCCGTTTTCCGCCCCCTTGCCAGTACCCACCATAATGGCCGTTGGGGTGGCCAAACCCAAAGCGCACGGACAGGCAATCACAATCACCGCGGTAAAAGTCATCAAAGCAAAACCCAAAGTTGCCCCCAAGACAAAATACCACACGGCAAAGGTCAGCACCGCCAAACCAATCACCATCGGCACAAAGTAAGCGGAAATCCGATCAGCCACCGCTTGAATCGGCGCCTTCGACCCTTGCGCTTCTTCAATCAAACGCACAATTTGGGATAAAGTTGATTGCGCCCCCAAACGATCGGCTGTAAACTCAAAACTGCCGTTTTTATTAATCGTCCCGCCGATAACCCGACTCTCAACCACCTTTTCCACCGGCAAACTCTCTCCGGTAATCATGGATTCGTCTACTGCTGATGAACCCTTGGTAATCACCCCGTCAACCGGAATTTTTTCCCCGGGCCGAACAATCACCGTGTCGCCCTCAACGACTTGATCTAAAGGAATATCTTGCGTGATCCCATCGCGCACTACTCGGGCAGTTTTGGCTTGTAACCCCATCAGTTTTTTAATCGCTTCCGAAGTTTTTCCTTTAGCTTGGGCTTCCAACCATTTACCCAAGGTAACGAAAGTAATTAAAAAAGCCGCTGTTTCAAAATAAAGCTCCGGAATTTTAGTCAAATAGTTAATCAAACTATAAAAATATGCCACCGAAGTGCCAATCGCAATTAATGAATCCATATTGAAAGTTTTCATGCGCAAGGCCGACCACATACCTTTATAAAAACTCCCGCCAACCACAAATTGAACAGGCGTGGCCAAAATTAAGGAAATAAGACCGATATAGGGCAACAACAACTTGTTTCCGGGAAGCGTTGGAAAAAAATTAAAAAACATAAAATAAAGCAGGGGCAGACTCAAAATAAAGCTGATGCGAAATCTTTTTAACAAACTACCAATCTCCAGTTGTTTTTTTTGAGCTTCAAATTCAGTATTTGAAGCATCCAAAACCGTTGCCCCATACCCGGCTTTTTTAACCGCCCCTATCAAAACCTCATCGATAACTCCGTTTTCAACTTGAATCGTCGCTTTTTCGGCGGCAAAATTGACATTTGCTTCTTTAACTCCGGCAATTTTCTTAAGAGACTTTTCAATAATCAAGGCACAGGACGAACAGTGCATACCTGAAATGACCAAACTTACCCTCCTTGAGGAAACGTTTTGGGTTTGTTCATTTTCAACTTGATCAACAGGCTCAGATTGATGAACATTAATTTCCAGAAAAATTTTTAGCGGATCATTCCCGATTGCGTTTATTTTAATTTTATTACTGTCCATGAAATTTTCTCAGACTTCCTCGGCCTGATAACCCAAATCATTAATGAGTTTTTTAAGTTTAGAAACATCCGTCTGACTGGGATCAATGTCTATCAAAGCCTGTTTTTTGACATCGTCAACCTCCGCCCGAATGACTCCGTGGTGATCATTAAGCTCCATTTTAATTATCTTGGCACACGAAGTGCAATGCATACCGGTAATATTTAACATAACTTTAGCCATGTTACCTCCCGCCTCCGCAACTACTGCCACCGCCACCGCCGCACCCACACCCTTTCGCTCCGGAAGGAATCTCGGCTGTCGCGCCGGTATTGACAACTCCAGAGCCATCTTGATTAATCACTTCCATAACTCCGGTCACCATACCCATCCAACAACTAAATTTATATTTTCCGGCTTTGGCCGGAGTGAATTCCTTGACACTCGTCTGGCCCGGAGTCAGAGGAATTTGACCTTCAAAAAGACTTTGGGACATTACCGCGTTAGTACAACCGCTGGTGCCAGTATCGGTAATTTCCCAACGAACCGGCGTGCCGGCGCGTACTTTGAAATAGTTAGGCGAATAACCGGAAGCGCTGGCGTTCATTTTTAACACTTGTTTACCATTAACAATAGGCGCCAAACCGTCTTTCGCATCACTCGCCCCGATTATTTGCCCTTTGGTCGAAGATCCAATACTCAAGTTGTCCAGACTGGGTAAACTCAAAACATTAAGTTGGGAGTTGATGTTAAAAATTGCAAAAAGCAAGATCAATGCCCCAGCAATTTGGGAAAACAACACTGATCGGGAAGAATTTTCCATTTTAACCGCCGAAAAGCCAATCGCCAACAACCCCGGTGCCGTCCCCACAGCGAAAGCGGCCATAATCAAAGCACCTTGCATCGGGTTGCCGGATAATAAAGCTAAACTTTCCACGGTAATCGTAAAACCACACGGAAGAAGAATCGTCAAGGCGCCCATTATCAAGGACATGTATCTACCTTGAAAGTTTTGGCCGTTGACCGCTTGGCGAGTCCACGACTTGGGTAAAGCAATTTGGAAACCGCGCAAAGCTTTAACTCCCAGCATTTTCAAGCCAGTAAGAATCATAAAAATCGAAACCGCGATCACCAAAAAAGCGCTAAAAGTCGGTGAAAATTGTAATTTACTACCAGTTATGCCCAAGATGGCACCAAACAAAGCATACGAGACCACTCGACCAAGATTAAATAAAATATGTGGTTCGCGCCGGCCACCCCAAGATTTGGACATCGAAAGAACGATCCCCCCTGTCAAAGCCGCACAGGTAGAAACACCGGCCAGCAAACCAAAAAAGAGAAAGGTTGGCAAGGACAAAGAAGCCGTCACATTAACTAAACTGGCCAGCCCCAAACGATTAAGTAGTAAGAAACCAAAAAAGACCAAGAGAGCCATACCAATGGCGGTAAAAAGACCTTTACCTGAAACAGAAACATTTTCAAATTTACTGTCACTTTCACAAGCACAATAACCGTCTTCCTTTAAAACTTTGTTAATCAAACTTTCTGAAGGAAGTTCATCTTTATAAAAAACAGTCACGGTTTCTTTGGTTGTAGAAGCATCTACCGCTTCCACACCTTCAAGTTGGATTAATTTTTTCTCAATTATAAGTTCACAGGAAGCACAATGCATGCCCCGCACCTTATAGATATGTTGTTTCATTGTTGTTGACTTAGAGCGCTATCAATTAATGATTTTAACTGTTCAAGGGGTTGGGCGCCAGAGATAAACTTTACCGTTCCGGTTCGGCTATCAACCAAGAAACTCCCCGGAGTGCCACTTACCCCCGCCCTAACCCCGCTTTGATATTGAGCCTCAACCGTTTGAGCCACACTGTCACTGTCTAAGCAACTTTGAAAAGCAACTTTGTCCAGACCAACTTGGACTGCCAAAGTCGGCAAGGTCGTTAAATCCAAACTGTTATTGGAGTTTGTCGTCTCGTAGATTTTATCGGTCAATCGCCAAAAACCCTCATTACCGGCCAACTTGGCCGCGCACTCGGTTGCTTGAGCCTCTTTTCGAGTTTTGGAGTGAATCTGATCCAAAGGAAAGTGCCGATAAACAACCGCAACCTGATTTTTGTACTGATCACTCGCCTGCTTAATCGTCGTCTGAAATTTCTTACTAAAGGGACATTCTAAATCAGAATAAACAATTAACTGAAATCGGGCATTCTTGTCACCCCGCAGGTGATCAGTCACCGCCAGTTTATCAACTTTACTGGGATCAATCGTCGGCTGGGGAGTAGCAACAGGCAGATTATTAGCAGCAGGCAGATTGGCCACCGTCTTTTGTTCCGGTCCTGTAGACATCTTTCCCAAAAGAAAAGAAGCAATAACCAAAAGAGCAATCAAAACAACCCTCAAATAATCTTTAGGAGGTTGAGTTTTCTCAAAAACTTGAGTTGTCTTTTTTTCTAACTGATTTCTTTGATTAAACTCTGTCTTAGTTAGCATTTGGTCACCGGTTACTTTTTATAATACTACAGAGTGTAGTACGGTGACAAAATCTTGTCAAGAGGGAGTTTCTTAGCAATTGCCTTGGTCATTCTTTTTTTGCCTTTCTGATAATCCAGTAAATAAAAAGAATCACTCCGAAAAAGAATAGACCGTTGAGAACGAGATTATTGCCAAGATAACCGTCGGCCGCAACCGCTGCCCGGCCAATTATTTGGGTAAATTTTTCCATACTCTTTTCCGTCAAAATACCGGTGTAAGTAAAAATAAGAGTAAAGAATCCCGTTACAAAAAAAATCACCGCACCAACAAGATTGCTTAGACTGACAAAAAAAGACTTTTTTCCAATTTTAAAAGCAATTATTGGCCGACGCAATATCGCCATGTTGGGTACTTTGTTGTCCAAAAATAAAGAGATCAACAATAAAGGGGTTACCATGCCCAAAACATACATACCCCCTACCGCCAACGCCCCCAAAAAACTCGGCGACAAAAAAGTCAGAGTAAGTATCCCAATTAAAACCGGAGCACAACAAGCGCTGGTAATACCGGAAAACATCCCCAGCATAAAAATTGAGCCAACGTCGGTTTTTTGAGCCGAGGCTTGGCGCGAAAAATAAGGCAGGGGCAATTTGATACCCACAAGCGTTACCAGGGAAACAAGGAGCATCATACTTCCGCTCAGATAATAGACCAGATTGTGGTATCGAAAGAGCGCTTGAGAAATAAAGGCCACTCCCACTACTGCCGGCAGAAGAACCACAAAAATACCGGCCCCAAAAACTAAAGTCATCACTAAAACTTTTTCTTTTTCTTTAAAGACGCTGCCTAAATAAGCTGGCAGTAAAAAGGTGATACAACAAGGAGCAAAAAGAGCCACCATGCCGGCAACGAAAGCGGCGATCAAAGAAGTTTGAAAAAGTATCTCTCCCATATTTTATTTGGTCACTTCTCCATTAAAACTTAATTCAACGTACCGATTTTGCGGATCGTTAGTTTCAAAACTGACAGCGCGGGTGATCTTCCCCACTCCTTGAGGACCGTGAAAGTTGGGATCAAATTCAATAATCACCTCGCCGCTCTCTTCCGGTTGCAAAACACCAATCCACTCGCTTATTTTGGTCATGCCTTTCATGCCGGCGCGCGGACTTTCCTGATTGGCTGACTTAAAATACACTTTGATACAGGCACAAGAACTGGCTAGATTGGCAATTTTTAAATCAATCTTACCCAGATTTCTAATCACATAACGATGAACAATCAAACCGGAATTTAGCCTTACCGATCCAAAGTCATATCGTCGGCTTTCAAGGCCAATCCTTGCCTCATTTTCCGGAAAAAGAGCCACTCTCGCGGGCGCTCGGGAAAGCAGATATACCCCCAAAGCAACAATCACCAAGCTAAAAACAATCACTCCAACAACAAACTTTTTCATAAAGGTTACTACGAAGTGTAGTAGTTAATCGATTGGATGTCAAGGGTGAAGCTGGTCAAAAAGCGCCCCGTCCTCATGTTCCTCTTGCCGACATGCTTGGATACAAGACTCATCATTCAGACAGGCCACCACCTCTTTGGTACCAGCCGCATTAATATTGACCGTATTAAGCGGCAGAAAAAGTAGACTTAAAAGAATAACCAAAACGATCAAACTCAAGGTCGCATTTTTTCGAGAAAAGGAAGACGAGGCGAAACTTTGATGCAGAAGAGCCTTAATCCGCATCTCCAAATTTTTCTCCGAATCCAAAAACGAGGGAAAGGTTCGATAAGCCGGTATAACCTCGTAAGCCAATAACTTTTTTAAGGTAGAAACGAGCGGCCGATTGCTCCCCAATTTTACCATCGCTTGATGATCGGCGTTAATTTCCCGGTCTAAAGATAAATGGTTTAACTGGTCTTTTAATAGGGGGAAAAAGGGCAAAAGCGATTGCCAAAAACGGCCAAGATACATAATCAAAGCATCAAAATGATCTTGATGATATTTTTCGTGATACAAAACCGCTTTTAATTGTCGAGGAGTAAGCAGTTTTAAAAAAGTATCGGAGATGATAATCTTGGTACGGAAAAAGCCCAGACAAAAAACAAAAGGGGCGACATGTTTAACCATCATTACTTGTTTATCCAACTTGAGCTCGTGCATGATTTTTTTTGATTTGGTGCTTAGCGCCAACGGAGTCAGATGACGACGTAGGGCGGCAACACGCCAAAAATCCAGAAATGTCTTGGTCAAAGTGATCAGAAGAGTGATTACCAGAAGCCTAAAAAGAGTCGTTCCCAAAAAACTGGAGATCTTAATCAGAGTGGAACACAGCCGGTGTTGACAGTAGTACACCGGCACACGAAACAAAAAGGGAAAATATTTAGCAAAAATAAATCCCAAAAGCAGACTGACAAAAAGCAAAAACAAAAACAAAAGAACCAGCGGTTTATTTTTTAGCATGCTTTGAGAGAAGCTTTAAGAAATATTCCCGCTTGGCTTTCTTAAGAGAATTGATGGAGTTAGCAAATGAAGCGATCGCCAAGTCGCCAAACGAGTGTTGAAAGTTGCTAATAAACGATTGAGCCACCAGCGACGAGTAGGCCTCTCGACTCATTTTGGGAGCATATCTAAAACAACTCCCCGAAGAGGCATCAGCAACTCGCTTTAGCATCCCCTTGTTCTCAAGACGCTGAACTAACGTGGCCACTGTGGTATACGCCAGCTTCTTTTTTTTGTCCAGCCGGCTCTTGATTTCCTTAATCGAACAGGGCGTGCAATCCCAAATCAAAGACATCACCTTCTGCTCCAAGGTACTCAAAATTCTTGTTTCCATAATACTACTTATTGTAGTATAATTTGTCGACAAGTCAACTTTTACCGATGGATTTCCAACTCAAAGCCCAGATTTTTGCCGCCATTCGGGAATTTTTTACCCAAAAGGGTTTTTCGGAAGCGGACACGCCGTTGTTGGTCAAACATCCGGATCCCAGTTTGTATCATGAAGTCTTTGAAGTTAAATCTGGCCAAGAGACATATTATCTCTCCCCCTCTCCGGAAATTTACCTTAAAAAACTCATTAGTGAGGGCGCCAGAAATATTTATCAGATCACTAAATCTTTTCGCGAAAACGAAGAAAACGATTGTTTGCATTTACGCGAATTTACAATTTTGGAATGGTATCGTGATGGCGCTAACTATTCAGATTTAATCGCCGATTGTCAAAATTTAGTTGCTCTTATTAGCCAAAAAACAGCCCTAAAATCACCCTCGCCGCCCTATCCTCAACTAACCTGCCAGGAAGTTTTTCAGCGTTACGCCGGTGTTAATTTAATCGAATTTCTTGACATTAACAAAGCCCGCCAAATCGCCCAGAAAAAAGGTTATCGAGTAGAAAAAGTAACCACTTGGGAGCAGCTCTATCACCAGATTTTTCTAAACGAAGTCGAACCGAAGCTTTGCACTTTACCGGCCTTTTTTCTGCTTGATTATCCACCCCTTTTGGCCGAGTTGGCGCAAACTAAAAAAGAACCGCCTCACTGGGCCGAAAGAGTTGAGTTTCATCTAAAGGGTTTGGAAATTGCCAACGGCTATACCGAGTTAACCGATGCCCAAGAACAAAAAAAAAGATTCCAAATTGATATACAAGAAAGAAAAAAACGCGGGATGAAAGTTTTCGATTATGATCGCAAATTTATTGCCGCTCTCAAACGTGGTCTACCCCCTACCGCCGGCATGGCTCTCGGTGTTGATCGCCTAGTTATGGCCCTCACTGGCACCAAAGACATTCACCAAATAACACTATCTTCTTTGTAGGGCATATTGCCATACGCTTAACCATCGGGTAAAATACCCCTCATGGCCAAGACGGGGATTGCTGATCTCAAAAAAGGCGAGTGTTTGGTTTTTCGCGATTCACCGCATCTGATTACCGATAAATTTTTTGTCTCGCCGGGCAAGGGCTCGGCTTTTTATCGTACCAAGCTTAAAAATTTAGCCACTGGCGCAGTTTTGGAATTTACTTTTAAGTCCAATGAAATGGTAGAAGAAGCGCTGGTGGAAACGGTGGAAATGCAATATCTTTATCCCGAAGGCGAGGAATTGGTCTTAATGAACCCACGCAACTACGAACAATATCGCTTAAACAAAGAAATTGTCGCTAATTTTGCCGAATTGATGAAAGAAGGCGATATTTATCAAATTTTTACCCTGAATGATCAGGCTGTCTCCATGCGCCCGCCTCTCAAAGTCCGTCTTAAAGTTACTCGCACCGATCCGGGCGTGCGGGGCAACACCGTCACCGGCGCCACCAAAGAGGCTGAAGTGGAAACCGGCTACAAACTCCAAGTGCCCTTATTTATCAAAGAAGGCGAAATAATTGTCATCAATGTTGCTAACGGCAACTACGTCGAACGGGCGTGAGATAACTCCCCCACTTTCCACATAAATAACTTCCCCCTTGATCGGGCATTGGCGTCTTTGACAAAAGAGCGGGCTTGTTCCAAAATCGCGCGGGGCAAAGTTTTGGCTAGTTTAATATAAAGTGATTTATGTGCCAAATCGTCTAGCTCCACCGCCAATCGATAGCCGTAGTCTTGAAACTCCCGGCTCACATATTTGTTGGCGTCATTATGATGATGTTTGAGTAGATCCTTGAGTGATTGCATCAGGAATTAAAACGATTCATGGCTTTTTCCAGACCTTTTTCCAAGGCAAAAATCACTGCTTGGGTGGCTTTTTTGATTAGTTTTTTAGTCAAACGCGCGTCACTTTGCAAAACATATTTTTCGACTGATAAATGCTTGTCGTCCAATTCTTTGGGGTGACCAATTCCCAAGCGAAAACGAACAAAACGCTCCGTTCCCAGTTTCTCGATAATCGAACTCACTCCCCGATGACCAGCCGACCCGCCGCCTAAACGAATCTTAATTTTACCCGGCGGCAGATCCACCTCGTCGTGAATTACCCAAATGTCTTTGGGGGCAATTTTGTAAAAATTGGCCGCTTTGGCAACTGCAAAACCGGAAGCATTCACAAAAGTTTGTGGTTTTAGAAAAATAAATTGTTTTCCAACGGAAGGATAATTTTTAATTAATTCGTCAACAACTCCAAACCCCAAATTATGTCGGGTATGTTGATACCGCTCGCCCGGATTGCCGAGACCGACAATTAAAATCATTTAACCCTATTTTATTATACCAGCCTTGCCAATTTTTTGACCCCTTCAAGTGAAAACAAATTAATCAAGCCTAGCACCAAAAGCGCCAGCCATTGAAAAGCGGTCAAAGGCTGAGTTTTAAGTAAAAACTGTAAGGGCGGCCAATAAATGGCCAGCACGAGCAAAAACAACCCCATCCCCACCGCCAAATTTATTGCCCGATTGGCAAAAATTTTACTTCGCCAAAAAGGCCGGTGAAAAGAACGCAAAACAAAAACCGCCAGAAGCGAGTGTAAACCGGTCGCCGCAAAGATAAAAGTTTGACTAGCTCCAAAGACAAGAACTAGCCATAAAAGCAAGTTGGTAACAACAACTATTGCCAAAGTGAAAAAACGAAAACGAGAAGTAAAAATCCCCGTACCCGGCAAACGGGGTGATCGCAACAGAATACCCGCCTCCCCTTGTTCAAAAGCCAAGGCAATTCCGGGCAAAATATCCTCCACCAGATTGAGCCAGATAATTTGCGCGGCCGCTAAAGGCGCCGGAAAGCCCAGCAAAAGCGCCCCCACTACAAAAGTAACCTCGATCAAGCTATCCGAAAGCAAATAAATAACCGTCTTGCGAATATTGTCAAAAATACTCCGGCCGCCTTCAATCGCCGCCAAAATGGTGGCAAAATTGGAATCAAGCAAAACCAGTTGCGCGGTTTGTTTGGCCACATCAACCGCATTATCCATCACGATGCCAACATCGGCCGCGGCCAGCGCCGGGGCATCATTCACGCCATCTCCCATCATCCCCACCACTTCACCCTTGGCTTTCAGAGCCTGAACAATTTTTAATTTTTGATCCGGAGCCGTCCGGGCAAACAGAACAATCTGATCGATCACCTCCTTTAACTCCTCAAAAGAAAGTTCTTTCAACTCCTCACCGGTAATCACACCATCTCCGACAATTTTTAATTTATTAATAATCGCCTTGGCCGTTTCCGGATAATCACCGGTAATCACTTTGATTTTTAAACCCGCTTGATAGCATTGTTGGATCATCTGAGCCACGCCCTCTCGGATCGGATCCTCAAAAACGAGAATTCCGAGCCAGGAAAGATCACTAAGATCAGAATTGCTAATTGCTAATTGCTTATTGCTAACCTGCTTTGAGGCAAAACCAACAAGACGTAAACCTTGTTGGGCAAAAATTTCGAATTGCTTGTCCAAATTAGGTGGATGAGAACATTTAGCCAAAATTGCCTCCGGCGCGCCGGAAACTAAAAGCAAGCCGCCCTGGTGCAGGGTAGCAATCAATTTTGCCTGCGGAGAAAACGGGATCTCATCCAATCTCTGGCTATTTGCCATTTGCTCTTTGCTCTTTGCTTCTTTCTTCCCCCATTCCGTCATAGCGATCTCGAGGGGATCGCGCATATCGTTACACCATAGCGCCGCCTTAACCAACAACTCTTTATCGTCAGTTAAAAAATCAACCACGCTCATTTTTCCCTCGGTAAGCGTACCTGTTTTATCCAAACACAAAGTTGAGATCGACCCCAACGTCTCGGCGCCAATAAAACGCCGCACCAAGGCCTTGCGTTTAAACAAACGCTTCATGCCCAAAGCTAAAATAATTGTCAATGACACCACCAAGCCCTCGGGAATTGCCGCCACGACCACGGCTACTGCCAAAGGGAAATTGCCACTTAAGACAAAAATTACTCCACCCACCGCTAAAGAAATCAAGCTTATTTGGCCCACCAATCGAGACAATTGAAGCTGCAGAGGTGTTTTCTGGTCATCAATCTGGCTCACCAATTGGCCAATTCGCCCCATTTTGGTTTGACGACCAGTAATTGAAACCTTCATGCGGGCAATCCCATGACTGATAATCGTTCCCATAAAAGCGGTCTCGCCGGTTTTCTTTTTCACCGGCAGCGACTCGCCGGTTAGAATGGCTTCGTTAATTAAAAGGTCAGTTGATTCAAACAAAACCCCGTCGGCGGGAACCTGATCACCAATAGTTAAAATCACCACGTCGCCGGGAACCAACTCGCGGACAGGAATGAATCTTTGCTTGCCTTCGCGTATCACTTTAGCTTGAGAAACAATTGTTTTTCGCAAGGCAACGAGGGCTTTTTGCGCTCGACTCTCCTGCCAGTAGCCAAAAAATCCCGTGGCCAAAACAGCAATAAAGATCACCAAGGAATCGGTCCAATCTTTTAAGTACAAAGTAATTAGAGCCGAGGCGAGCAAAACGTAAACCAAGGGCGAGCGAAATTGCGACACCAACAACTCGCCAAAAGAAACTCCCCTGACTGCTTGTAATTCATTAAAACCAAATTGCTGAAGTTTTTGCCTAGCTTCTTGGCCGCTTAATCCTTGCACCTCTCCAGTTTAGCACAAAAAATTAAACAAAAAAATTTGATTAATCTTGTGTAGGGGCGTGATTTATCACGCCCGTCTGCGGCTTCAAAAAATCATAAAGTTCTTGCCAAAGAGGCCGCAAATTTTCCGCTGTCCAAGTTGGTTGCAATCTGGCTAATTCCAAAAATTCCTGACCTTTTTGAAGAGAAAAGCCTTTCCCCGGATAAGGATTACCTTGTAAATATATGAAAAATACAAACAACCCGTCCATACTTTTTCTAATCTCTCTCTGCGGCCGTAGGCTCATAATCCGTCTTCGGATACGGATCGTCCGGGCCAAGATTTGTTAGTATCTCAACCGTCATCTGTTTTTTCACTACGATAATACGTATCATCATAGTGAAAGTAAAGCTTGCAGGTCCAAAAGCATTAGTTTAAAAACAACGCTGTTGTCACCCGCGTCAGGCGTCAAAAAAGTCTGGCGGGGCAAGTAGCCGTCTTTGACCATCACCAAGCGATATGGCTGATCCAGCGTCAAATTATTCACTCCCTCAACTCTAATTCGGCCGTTAACCGCCGTTAATTTTTCTCTAACATAAACCACTTGCTCCTGAGAATCATAGATTACCAGTTTAAAGCCAGTTGGTGCCGTAAAACGAGAGAATAGCCGCGGGACTTTTAGCTCTAAATTAATCGGCGGCAAAACTTCCACCGGCCACTCAACCAAATTGGAGATGGTTTCGCCATTTTTGGCAACAGCGATTTTTAAAGTCGCCGGATCAGTTTGACCTTCGGTTTTAAGATGTAGCCACAAAGTTTCGCTTTGAAAAGGTTTTAAGTTGGTAAAATCGGTAAAAAAATACTCCCACTCCGGCTGGTCAGGAAATTGCAATTGCACTTGATAACCTTCATCTTTAGACCAAATTGCCTGACCTTCATTTTTAATTTTAATCGGAATTTGATAAGTCGAATCCGCTAGCAAGCGATGAGATAAAGTTGGTTCCACGACTAGTTTTTGCTCTTGCCGTGGTTCACCGGCAACTTTGGCTAAATCTTGTATTGCCCCGTATTGTGGATAAAACTCACTCGAGTTAAATTTTTGCCAGGAAAAATGATCAAACGGCTCGGCTTGATAATTTAAAAGAAAGGGGGTCACCGCAGTTACATGCGGATCGCGAATCAATTTCTGCAACAAGTTAACGGTCAGAGTGGCTGTTTTGGCCGCAGTCGGCAGCTTGCGGTCGTAGCCAATCCCTTCAGCGTGCCGAAACCCGGTTTCGGTGATAAAGACAGGAAGATTTGGAGGTGATTTTAGGTACTCCTCTCCCTGATAACTATGCGACGCCCAACCGTCAATTAAGGGAAATAAATCTCTAATAGCACGCAAAAAAACGGCTTCACTTTCATAGCGCGGCGGCTGATGAGGCGCGGCGGCGTCAAACGCAGCAAGCATGACAAAAAAGTCCGGGTTTTTGTTTTTTAAAGCCGTAATAAAAGCTTGCGCTACCGCCTGATAATTTGCCGGATCCACCTCTCCACCCCACTCGGTGGCATGATTGGGCTCATTAAACAAAATCACGTAGCGGTTTTTAACCACCCAATTTAAAGAATCCAGAAAAATGGCCCATTTTTCTGCTTGGTCAACCGTTGGCCTTGCCCAACCCTCGTTTTCCGGATGAGTCGCCAGGCGAATCAAGGGAATCACATGCAGCTCACGCAGGTGATCAAAAATTCCCTGCCACTTATTTTGATCCAAATCATTGTCTTGAATTACCAAAGTTACGTAGCCCCAATCGCCGCCATTGGAATTAACCAGTTTAGCCGCGGCGATTAGATCGTCCTTGTTCGGCACTGCCAAATGAATGCCAAATTTGTTATTAGGTAATTCCGAGGCAAAGACAGATGAAGAACTGAAAAACAAACAAAACAAAAATACAAAAAAATTTTTGATCATACCGTTACCGTTTTTGGAGTTGGTAAAGTTTTTTCAACTCTGCCAGTGTTGTAGCTTGGGAAGCCTTTTTATCGTCGCGAAACCGCACCAAACGCGGAAAACGCAGCGCATAACCGGCAGTGTGAATGGGTGAAACGGTAATATTATCCGCCTGAATCTCCACTACCAAACCCGGCTTCAACCAAACATCCGGTTCCAGGTTCTTATCAACTTGATAGCTTGACTGTTTACTATTAGCTATTAACTGTTCACTTCGAGCCTTTAACTCACGAAACTGTTCATCTGTAAGTCCAGTACCGATTTTGGAAACCGAAAGAAAGTTGTCAATATTTTCGCTTCGGCGAACCCCCACCAAAAAAGCCCCGACGCCAAAACCGGTGCGCTTGCCCTTGCCCCGATACAAGCCCATGACCGCACAATCCAAAGTGTCAGCCAACCCCGCGCCTTTTTTACTCGTTTCGCTTTTGAGCTTCACCCAGTTAAAACCTCGCCGGCCCGGATCATAAACCGAGTCCCATTTTTTGGCCACTACCCCCTCCAAGCCACGAGCAATTTGCCGATCGTAAAATCTTTTTAACTCATCAATTTTTTGTGTCACAATTTGCGGTGTTAAAACCAGTGTGCCACCAAGCACAACTCGCTCAAGAATTTTTCTCCGCTCATTTAGAGGTCTCGTCATCATATTCCGACCGTTGTAAACCAAAATATCAAAAACAAAACATTTTAGCGGAATACTCTGGCTAAAAAGGGCAATTTCATACTTGCGTTTGCGTTTGATTGTCTCCTGAAAAGGTAAAATCCGATCAGTTCGGGGGTCAAAACCAACCGCTTCACCATCTAAAATCACCTCATCAGCTTTAATTTCTCCCTTAACTGCCCTGACTAAATCCGGATACATATGAGTCACATTTTCCAAATTCCTGGTAAAAATTCTTAAAATCGGCAATTTGCGTCGGTAGTGAATTTGGACCCGGCTGCCGTCATATTTTGGCTCCACTGCCACCTCGCCCATTTTCTCAATCATTTCTTCAAAAGCCGGCAGACGTTGACACAAGGCAGACAAAATCGGCACCCCCACCTCCGGTTCGATGGTCTTCAAGCCCTGCAGGCCGGAAGTTTTAACCAATTTGGCAATTGCTCCAATGTCAGCTCTAACCTCATAAGCTCTCTCAATTTCTTCCCGATGACGTTTATCGCCACTCATTAACCAAGATAATGCGTCCAAAATTGTTAATTCGGAAAAACCCAAACGCAATTTCCCCAAAGGAATACGGGCCACATATTTGGCGCTCAAAGAATCAAGCCGGCGGAGTAAATCAGCCATCAAATCAATCTTTCTTTCCACCGATCCCTCGCCGCTCTCTCGGGCAATTCTCCTTAAAAGCCCATAAACTTCAGTTAGTTTTATCCCGCTGCGGCGGGACTTAATTCTTAATTCTTTGACCACATCACCAAGATCGCCTTTTTGCTGATAAAGTTTTTTCACTTCTGTCTCAGTGGTATCGGCTGCCCGGGCTACAGCTCGAATTAATAATTTTTCCGCCAAATTAAATTCCAAGCCTTCATAAGACGGCGCCAAACAACCTTGAGTTAGATAGCAAACCTTATCAATCTCTTCTTGATTGGTCTTAGCAAACAGTTCCGCCAAAATTTGCGTAATTTGCAGACGAGAAGAAGTTGCCTCCAGACGAGCCAAAAACTGCGCCAATTCAAAAAAGGTCATGATTTTTTCAAACAATACCGGGCAGATTTAGTTTTGCCCACTTTTCGAAGCAAGCCCTTATTTAAAAGATAATTAAAATCGCGCACTAAACTATCATCAGAATAACCCGGCACCGCCACCCGCGCCTCTGCGGTCGTCATTGAACCATTGGCCTCCAGATACTCCATAATTTTCATCTGCCGCTCCTTGAGAGGCACCTGATGGCCAATCTGCCGCTTGATCTTGACATCCAAAGAAAGTTGTTTAACTTTTTCTTTAATGCGAGTCAGTTCAATCGCCATCGCTTGGGTAAAATATTCCAGCCAGGGAGTTAGATCGCGACTGCCAATATCGGAATCGGAATGGGAAGTGTCAACATCAAAAAGGGCCTGATAATATTGAGCGGAGTCTTTGTCAAAATATTCTTCCAAAGAGAAAAACTTTTTAATGTCATAATTTTCAGCAAACAGGACAAGAGTGGCAAAGGTGCGAGCGGAGCGGCCGTTGCCCTCGACAAAAGGGTGAACCGCCACGAGATAATAATGAGCAATGCCGGCGCGCAGAACCGGATGGATTTTTTTACCCTCAACAGAATTAAGCCAAGCAAAAAAGTCTTCCAAAAGATAAGGGACCTCCACTGCCGGCGGCGGACGAAAAACGATTTCGCCGCTTTGATCATCTTTTAAGATCGCTTGGACAGAGCGAAAAACGCCTAATTGGCCGGGATCAATCAAACGATCACAAACGATTTCGTTAATCTTTCCCAGAACGTCGGGATCATACTGCCAGCCTTCGCGCAGATCTTTTTCCAAACCGTCAAGGTGTTTAAGGACATTGCGATAATTAATTACCTCTTGGACATCGCGGGTACGGGCAACAATGTTTTCCCCCTCAATAATCTTTTTTGCCTCCTGCAGGGTCAAATCGTTGCCTTCCAAATGGGTGCTGTGGTGGACGGTTCGGTTAAGGGCATCGGAAACAAAACGCGCCTCGTAAATCGGCACCAAGGGCGCATTTTCGATCACCTCTTTAGCCGCCTCAATCCGACCAATATTGCTAAGAATCTCTTGGGTAATCGTAAACTCCGGTTCGTACACGCTTTAATTTTCGCAAATTTTGAGGAAAAAAACAAGGTGGTATAATCGTTTTAGTGAGGATTTTAGTCGCTTTTTACTCTCGAACAGGAACCACCAAAAAAATCGCTTTGAAACTGGCAGAAAAATTAAAGGCGGATATTTTGGAAATTCTTTGCCCGTCGATTGGCTTGGGACCAGTAGGTTATCTCAAAGCCGGCCGTTCCACGATGTTAAAAATTTTTGTTCCAATTCAGTTTTCGACTAAAGACCGTGTCCTGACTAACTACTCCCTCGTTATAATCGGTACCCCTATTTGGGCCTTTACTCTCTCTTCACCCATAAAAACTTTTTTAACTCAAAATAAAAAGAAATTTAACAAAGTGGCTTTTTTTGTCACTTATCATAGCTCGGGCGTGGACAAAACTTTTACCGACATGGCCAAAATCATCGATCAAAAACCAATCGCCACCCTAGCTCTCACCGCCCCCAAAGTCTGGCAGGAAAAATTTGAAGAAAAAATTAGTTGTTTTATCAAAACCTTAAGTCAATTCACCTTACTACGATGATTCGTATCATCAGAGTATTTTTTGGCGGGCGACTTTGGCCTGTTCTTTGCGCCGGCGCCAAACCGACCAATCGCCACCTTTGGGAGGAACCGAGGTCAAAAAATCGCCAATTCTATTGAACAACTCCCCTGTTTTTTCTTGTTTGAGAATCTTCTCGACCACTTTTTTATAGCCTCGATTGGCATATTTGTACTTCAAATTTACGGCCGCAATCGTTCCCGGAGTAACTTTTAAAACTTCTTTCACCTGCCGATAGTCATAATTTTTTCCCATCAAGACGGCAATTCCCAATCTTTTGGCCAGCATAATTTTTTCCACCGGTGACAAAAAATCAGCTAAAAATTCTTCGATCTCTTCGGAATTTCTTAAGTCGGCAATGGCTTTAACTAGAAGTTGAAACAACTCGCTCTCAATTTTCTTATCTAATGGACGCTTAGAAATCTGTGTCATCTTCCCTCCTTGATATGATGATACGTATCATCATATCAAATGTCAATCGTGGTTATTTTTTGGGTTTTTGCCAAAGAAGTTTCGGGTTAGCCAAGTCGTAAATTTCCTCAACATGCACCAACATCGCCGCCTTGTGGGCCAGACCTTGATTGTCCGGATCATTATCAACTCGCTCTTTGTATTCTCCAGAAGTTAGATAATCAGCTTTACCTTTAAATTGATAGCCCTCATCCCCATTTTTCGACCAAACTGCCAAAGCAACTTTATTATTTTCCAGAATATTTTTCTTAGTTTTATTCATAAAATTATCCGTAATTAAAATAAGATCCCCCCCTACCGTCTCGGCGCAACCAACCGCAATTGCGTTTGGTTGGCCATTTTTATCGCACGTCGCCAGCGCAAAATTTTCTTGAGCTAAAAGTTGCTTTTGTTTGAAAGTAATCATATTTTGATTTTATCACCCCAGGGAAATTATTTTTGCTTGAGATTGATATTTGGCCTTAACTAAATTCACATCGGTCGTGGTTAAAACTACTTGCAAATCGGGCAAAGAGTGCAAAATCAACTCCCGATGAGACTGGTCCAGCTCCGAAAAGATATCATCCAAAAGCAAAACGGGTGTTTGCTCGGTTTTTTGCCGAATAAAATCCAGTTCGGCTAATTTCAAATAAAAAATCGCCGTCCGCTGCTCCCCGCGCGAGCCGTACAAATGCAAATTTCGTGCCTGCCCGTCGAATTGGTGGGTTTCGTGCTTCATGTCCCGTGTCCCGATTTCAAAATCATCCCGATGTGGTCCAATCAAGGTTTTAGCGGCCGCTGTTTCCGCCGCTTGGTATTGTGTCAGCCGTTCAACCGAAATTAAATTGCGCTGATAAAGTAGTGACAAATAGCCATATTTTTCTGAATTCTGATTAACGAAATCTACCATTTCGGCCCGTTTTTCCGTCAAAATCCGGCCATTTTCGATGAGCAGACGGTCCCAAAAATATAAACTGGTCCGTGGCCGGTGCTGATCACGAATTTGTTCCAATAGGCGGTTGCGTTGACGCAAGCCCTTGTGATAAGAAAGCAGCGCCCGAGTATAATCATGATCGGTTTGCGTCAAAACCAAATCTAAATAATCGCGGCGAATCGATGGACCATCGATAATAATTGCCAAATTTTCCGGGCCAAAATAAACGGCCTTGAAAGAGCCGACAAAATCCAGACGGCGCTTAGCTACCCCGTTGATTAAAAACTTCTTCTTGGCGACTTTTTCCCCCAAAAGTAAGCCACGGGTCAAAATGACTTCTAGTTCAGAAAACTCAGAGGACTCAGACGGGATGATTTGGCCTTTAACCCGAGCCAAATCTTGTTTGTAACGAATCATCTCCTCCCCCAAATCTGCTCGACGGGAAGTGCCGGTGGCCAGCAAATAAAGCGCCTCCAAAAGATTAGACTTACCCGTCGCGTTACGACCAGCCACCAAATTCAAACCCAAAGCAAACTCAAATTGTTTTTGAGTGTAATTACGAAAATCCTGAAGAGTAGTTGATTTTAAAACCATTAACTGTTAACTATTGGCTATATTTGACATTTCTGGCAAAAAAACGTTCCTCGTCCCCCAATTTTAATTCTTCTAATCACCGTGCCGCATTTGGGGCAGACTTGACCCGTCCGCCCATAAACTTGTAGATAGCGCTGATACTGGCCCTTTCGGCCATTCAGCTGGCGATAGGCCTCATCTTTGTCGGAAGTGCCGTGGTGTGTAATTGCCTCGCGTAAAACTGTTATAATTTCTTGCCGCAGAAATTTAATTTCTTCGAATTTAAGACTTTTGGCTGGCCGACGGGGATCAATTTTGGCCGCAAACAAAGCTTCGTTAGCATAAATATTGCCCACACCCGCCAAGATCTTTTGATCTAAAATTACCAGCTTTATAGCTCGATTAGTCTTGGCCAAAACGTCTTGAAAATATTTTAAATTAAAAGTTTGCTCATCTATCGCCTCCGGCCCTAATTTTTCCAAATCCAAATTATTTTTAACAATCTTAATCCAACCAAAAATACGCAAATCATTGAAAAACAACCTTTTTCCATTATCAAAAGTAATTATTACCCGAATATATTTCCGATCAAAATCAGCATCAAAAATTAGCTGACCAGTAAGTTTTAGGTGAATTGCTAAGCAAAAACCGTCTTTCAGTCTGATCAACGTAATTTTTGCCCGTCGCTCTACACCTAAAACTTTTTTGCCGATTATTTTTTTAGGGTCACCAAGAAAACTTTTTGGAGTCAAAACTTCCACCCCCACAATTCGCCGACCCCTAATCGCCTTATCCAGTTGTAATCTAATCGTTTCTACTTCAGGAAGTTCGGGCATAGTGAGCCACCAATTCTAAGATCGCCTTTTTAAACTTTTTTTTACTAAACTTTTCCGCCTGTGCTCGGCAATCTTCCGGTTTTATACTACGATGATTCGTATCATCATAGTGACGAAGAGTTTCCACTAGACTTTCAACCGTTAATTTGTCGAAAAACTCGCCCGTCTCCCCCTCCACCACCGTTTCCAGATAGCCCCCTCCCCGATAAGCAATCACCGGTCGTCCCGCCGCCATCGCCTCCACCGGTGTAATGCCAAAATCTTCGTCTCTTTGCGCCACAATGTAAGCCCTGCAATCGGCATACAGTCGCGCTTTTTCCTGATCGTTCACTCCCCCCACAAATTTAATAGTTGGTCCGGCCAAAGACCGCAAATATTTTTCCTGCGGACCAACGCCGTAAATTTTTAAATTTACTTTCAACCGGTCGCAAGCTTTAATAATTAAGTCAAAATTTTTCGGTTTTTCCAATCGACCGCCGGTCAAGAAATAGTTTTGCACTTTACCCTTGATATTAAAAACATCAACTGGCGGAGAGATAATCACGCTTTCGCGGCGATAAAATTTTTTAATTCTCTTTTGTACCTCGCGGCTATTAGCGACAAATTGAGTCACTTTTTGCGCCTGCTCAAAATCATACAAACGCAAAAAATGGTTGACAATCAAGCCATAAGTCCGGGTTAACCAATTTTTGCGCCAATCTCGCGAGGTATCATAGCCATACAGCGACCGTGGGGGCGTGTGGCAATAACAGATTTCTTTGGTTTTACCTTGAGCAAAGCCTTTAGTTATCGCCCAGGAAGCCGAAGAAATCACCAAGTCATAAGAAGAAAAATTAAAGCTCCGCCAAAGCATCGGCAGTAAAAAACGCAGAGGCGAAATTAATCGTGCGTGCAAAGGCAAACAAGCAAACCAGCTCTCGACTATTTTCGCCCGCGCATATTTTTGCCCAAAATTAGCGTCTCTTTTAAAATCGGCAAACAGGGTGTAAATCGGCGCTTGAGGAAAAAGTTCGTGCAAAGCCAACAGCACCTGTTCCGCCCCGCCCTCACCCTTGAGATAATCATGCACCAAAGCAATTTTCATTTTCAAAATAGCCCGATTTGCTCGCTCTTAATTTTATCATCTTGCGCTTTAACTCCAGGAAGTTTTTTCAAAAGCGACTTAAATTCCAATTCTTCAAACAACTGGGTTACTTTGGTTTGATCATAATCACTCACTCGACAAGCTGGCAAATCAAGCGTTACCGGCGAGTCGATCACAATCCGCGCCAGCTTTTGCGAAAGGTAGGCCGCCTCTTTTCCTTCGATTAATTTTTTCCTTAATAATGGCTCTAAATCATCTAAATGAGTATAGATATTATCCAAATTTTGATAGCTACTTAAAAGTTTTGTAGCGGTCTTCGGACCAATGCCATGCACCCCGGGATAATTATCGGAGGAGTCGCCCACCAAGGCTTTGTAGTCAATGATTTGTGTCGGCAAAACTCCCAAGAAATTTTTCACTTTTTCCTCATCATAAAGCGTCGCGGGTCCACTTCCCCGCCCGGGCATATAGACTTGGGTTGAGCTGTTGACCAGTTGCAGAATATCCTTATCTCCGGTGACGATAATCGTCTCTACTTTAGACTGTTTTGCCAGCGTGCCAATCACATCATCCGCCTCAAAACCTTCCAGTGAAAAAATCGGCAGATTTAGGGACTGCACCACTTGCATTACGCGCGCGATCTGATCTTTTAATTCTTCATCCATATGCGGCCGCTGGACCTGATAACCGACAAACTCCTTGTGGCGAAAATTGGGTTTGCCGGTATCAAAAGTCACCGCCAAATACTCTGGTCGCAATTCTTCAATTACGGAAAGCAAAATCCGGGTAAAACCATAAACAGCGTTGACCAATTCGCCCTTTCTGGTCGTCAAGGTCAGCGGAAAAGCATGATAAGCCCGATGCAAAATCGCATGGCCATCAATGAGAACCAAGCGCTTCATTCTCGACTTTCATTATTTTCTCAAACTCTTCTTCTTCCAGCGTTTCTTTTTCCAACAAGGCTTTGGCCAGAGTATCCATTTGTATTCGATGCGATTTTAAAATCGTCACGGCGCGCCGATAAGCGGTATCGGTAATTTTTTTAATCTCTGCATCAATCTTAGCCTGCATTTGTGGGGAAAGATTGGCCGGCTCATACCACAACATCCGGCCCATCTCCCCTTCTTCACTCTGTGACCCCAAATAAACCGGTCCCAAATGACTCATGCCAAAATTAACCACCATCGCCCGCGCCAACTTCGTTGCGCTCGCAATATCATTAGCCGCTCCGGTAGTCATCTCTTTGAAAATTAATTGCTCGGCAGCCCGGCCACCCATCATCACGCTAATCTGCTCTTCCAATCGAGTCTTGGTCTCATGGGTCCGATCTTTGATTGGGGACATCATGGTGTGCCCCAAACTCATACCCCGCGCCACAATGGAAACCCGGCGCACCGGGTCAGTCTGCGGCGAACAAAAACTCACTAGAGCATGACCGGCCTCGTGGTAAGCCGTCATTTTTCGATCATCAACCGATTGCAGGCGTTTGCGTTCCGGTCCCAGTTTAACCTTAACCGAAGCCTCGCGAATATCTTTTTCCTCGATGGCCGTTTTATTGGCCCCCGCCGCAAAAATAGCCGCCTCATTAAGCATGTTTTCCAAATCCGCCCCGGAAAAACCCACTGTTTGTTTAGCGATTGAACCCCAATTAATGTCTTGAGCAAAAACCTTCCCTTGACCATGAATTTTCAAAATCGCCTGCCTGCCTTCAACATCCGGCAAATCCAAAACCACCCGTCGGTCAAAGCGGCCGGGACGCAAAAGAGCCGAATCCAAAAGATCGCCGCGATTGGTAGCCGCCACTACCATGACATTATCTTGAGTGGTAAAACCATCCATCTACACCAAAATTTGGTTAAGAGTCTGCTCTCGCTCATCATGACCACCGGAAAAAACACCGGTCGCCCGCTGACGGCCAATCGCATCGATCTCATCAATAAAAATAATTGAAGGGGCGGCTTTTTTGGCGGTATTAAACAGATCGCGCACCCTGCTGGCGCCAACCCCCACCAACATCTCCATAAATTCCGAGCCGGCCATGCTAAAAAAGGGTACATTCGCCTCACCCGCTACCGCTTTGGCCAGCAAAGTTTTACCTGTTCCCGACGGACCTACCAACAAAACCCCTTTGGGAGTGCGCGCGCCCAGCTTCTTGTATTTCTCCGTATTCTTCAAAAAATCGACTACTTCGGTTAACTCCTTTTTCGCCTCATCCACTCCGGCGACATCTTTAAAGGTAATTTTGGGTTGTTTCCCGTTGCGGATAAACATCCGCGCCGGCGAGCGGCCAAAAGAAAAGATTGAATCTTGCGCTCCCCGTGCCTGACGATAAATAAAAAAGAAAAATAGCACCATCAAGATAATCGGTAAAACATTGGAGATCAAATCCAGCCAAAGTTTAGAAAGGCCAATGTCTTTAATCGTAAAATTAACCGTCTCCGGCGAGATCTCCACTGATTTAAGAACTTCAGTAAAAGCCACGCCGGTTTCCTTCTGGGCCACCAAGGTTTGACCATCCTTATAAGTTAGGTTCAATCTGCCATCTTCGACTTCAATCTTTTCGATCTTCTGATCCTTAATATCCTGCAGGGCCTGCGACAGAGGAATTTTTGGCGCCGAGGGCATGCTCGAAGCCGAGGCCAAAAAGGAAAGCACTAAAAAAGCCACCAAACCCCAAGTTAATAAGTTTTTAAGATTAAAACGCAGGCGAAATTCAAACTTCTTGAGAACTTTAGGCTTAATTTTAGGGTGATTTTTCCTGGCCATTAGGAAGTCATTTTAGCACAAACAAGGCTTTTTTGCCAATCTAAATAAGCTTGTTTATTTGAGTCTTCTCTCTGACTCGTTCCAAAGTCGCTTGGACAACTTTCCGAGCGCGCTTGGTTCCTTCAACCAAAATTTCTTTGGCCAAGCGAGGTCTGTCTTCGTAATATTTTCTTTTTTCTCTGATCGGCATGAGAAAATTATTTAGAGCAGTAAACAATTTTTCTTTGACCTCAACATCGCCAACCTTGCCAGTTCGATATCGTGCCTCCAAATCGGCTACTTCATCTTTATTGGGATTAAAGGCTTGATGATAAACAAAAATAGGGTTACCTTCCACTTTTCCCAGATCAGAAGCATGAATTCTGTTGGGATCGGTATAACAGGCCATAATCTTCTGCTTTAAAGTCTTTTCATCATCAGATAAAAGAATCGCGTTGCCGCCACCCTTGCTCATCTTGGTTTGACCGTCAGTGCCAACCAGTCGAGCTACCCGACCAACCTTGGCTTGAGGCACTACAAAAGTTTCCCCAAAAGTCCGATTAAAAGCGCGAGCAATTTCGCGAGTTTGCTCAATAATGGGCAACTGATCCTCCCCAACCGGCACTAGATCGGCATTAAAACCCAAAATATCGGCCGCTTGTAAAACGGGATACACGACAAAACCAATGGAGGGATCGAGTTTTTTATATTTAATTTCGTCCTTAACCGAGGGGTTGCGAATTACTACAGAATGCTTGACCATGGCCAAAAACAAACTGTAAAGTTCGTAGGTTTCCGGGATCCCTGATTCCAAATAAATCGTAGCAATATTGGGATCAATACCCACGGCCAAATTGTCTAAAAAAACATTATAAACATCCCGATTGATCCGCTCAGGATCGTTATAAAAATTGTCAAAAGCGTGAACATTGGCCAATAAAATATAGGTTTCGTACTCGTGTTGCAATTTAACCCGATTTTCCAACGTGCCCACATAATGACCAAGATGCAATTTCCCCGTCGGCGTATCGCCGGTAAGAATCCGTTTTTTAATTTTAATCATTTTTTTCCTTTCTTGGCGGGGGTGGAGAGAATCGAACTCCCGATACAGGTTTTGGAGACCCGTGTTATACCACTTAACCACACCCCCTCACAAAAAAATCCCCTCAACGGGGACGCAAAGAAAATCATTTATTTCCTTCGTGCTCCGTTGGCTTACGACACACGCAGCGAGATTTGTACGGTTTCGCTTCCGGCCGGGCATTTCCTCCCAACAGCTATTCAAGAGCTCCAACCCGCTCTCTCAAAGCTTTTACTCAATTTTCAATTGCTTTATTTTAACTCCCTTCCCCTGCTCTTGTCAAATCCCCAGTCAAAAGGTATAATCCCCTTGTCTGACTAAAGACTGACGCGCGGGGTAGTGTACCGTTGCACGCGAGGCTCATAATCTCGCAGACCGGGTGCGACTCCCGGCCCCGCAACACATTCACCTCGAAATTGTTTCGGGATTTTTTTATTGCTATAATCAGCCTTGATTCTGACTAACGACTAATTTGGCAGGGTAGCTCAGTTGGTAAGAGCGCGGCATTCATAACGCCGAGGTCGAGGGTTCGATTCCCTCCCCTGCTACTCAAAAAACAATCGCCACCATTTGAGATAATTGGGCGGGTCAGGATGTTCAAAGGAAGAGGCTTTTCCGCCGTAATCAAGAGGTAAAACAATAATCGTTTCACCCGGACGAACCAAGTTGAGCTTATTGCGAGCTTCTTTTTCCACAAACTCATCAGACTGGTAGTAGTCCAGTTGCGCTTTGAGTTCCTGATTTTTTTGCTTTAAGTCAAAAACTTTTTGCTCGGCAATTTTAACTTCGTCTCCCACTTTAAGCAAGCGCAGAATATCTTTTGACAAGCCAATAATTACGACAATACCGCCAAAAAAAATAATATATTTGATCAAACGCTTCATTTTTTCCAATTGACAGCCAACCCTCTCGGTGTTATTATGGGCCAACTGCTTGCAACTTCATGAACGAAAACGAGAAAGTATTATTAATAGTTGCCCAAAATAACTTTGTTAGCGAACTAAAAAAACAGGGCCGCGCTTCAGCAACTATTTTAGCATACGGAAAAGATGTTGAGCAGTTGAATAAATTTCTGGCGGCTAAAGAAATCGACAAGGTCGACCAGGTAACCGCGGCAACAATCGAAGAGTTTAAAAAAGATCTCACGCAAAAGAAATACATTGCCAAATCAATTTCTCGAAAGTTAAATTCAATCAAAACTTTTTTTCGATTTTTAACCCAACAAGGAGTAATTCGCGAAAATCCAACCCAGACGGTGGCCTATCCGCGCTATGAATCAAAAGCACCCAGAGTGTTATCCAAAATGGAATATCGAGCCTTACGAGATGCGGCACGAGGAGATGTCCGAATAGCCGCCGTAATTGAAATTTTACTGCAAACAGGTTTACGAATCAGTGAGCTGGCGAGGCTGGAATTGGCTGATGTGCAAGAAAATCGCTTGAGAGTTCGGCCGTTTGAAGGACACCAAGAAAGGCTCGTCCCATTAAACGATTCAGTCAAAAAAGCGCTGGAAAAATACTTAAACCATCGGTCGATGGCAAAGTGTCAGAGTATCTTTGTAACCAAAACCGGCAAACAATTGCTGGTGCGCAATATCAGAGCCGCCATTGATCGCTACTTCCGAATCGCAGAAGTCAAAAATGCCACGGTTAATGACTTGCGGCACACTTTTATTGCTCACCAGTTGGCGGCCGGAGCCCCAGTGGTAACTTTGCAGCAACTGGTTGGCCACAAAAGGCTTTCCACCACCGAAAAATACTTAAAACTGGTGGAGAACAAGGTCAAAGAAAACGTCAAATTGGAAGAGTTGTAAAACGGAGTGGACTCTTTACGAAAAAATTCGAACTGAGTTTCAAAGGTAGCGCGGCGAGTGCCGCCGCCCACTCGCCGCGCCATCTTCACGCTCGCCTGCCCGCCTCTGGAGGGGCCTTCGGCCTCGCTTATGTTTCGCGCGCGATTTTTGCTCGGCTCCGCCGAGTTTTAATAATTTCACTTACTTATTAGCGAGCTCTGTAACCCCTGCTGTCAGCGATCGGCTTATATGGTCTGCAGTTATATTTGTTCCCAAAACATCATTACCTAAATAGGTTGCTGCAAGGAAATCACCTACTTTAGGACTAATTGCACTGCTTGTAGATTTTAATATAAACGCTTTTCCATCCACAACAAATCTATTAAGATACTCCATTTGGTCAGAGTTTACTCTACTATTTGGGTCGTTGACATCGACAAGCCCATAACTATCAGTTGCCCTGACACTTCCGTCCTTCCAATTCCTGTGGGAAATTATTATTCTTCCATTACCAGTAATTTCTACAAGTGGTTTTCCTGCATTAACTGTTTTCTGTTTACCCTCTACCAAGGTAACCGCTTTATCTCTTGCCTTGAGAAATTTTAATAAGTCCTTATTGCTAACCATATTTCTCAATGCTTGATCAATTGCCGATTGTCTATCTCGCTCAGCTTGTTCTGCTACCTCCTTTGCATTCAAAGCAGCATCGGTCTCGCCACGCGACCTTTGTAAAATATCGCCTAAATTACTGTTGACAGGCTCTTTATTGCTAGCTTCTTGCATATTTTCACCTCCTCTCTTTCTAAACTTGTACTTATATTGAAATGAGTATACCAAAATCCTTAGGAATTTGGTATATTGATATTTGGAACCAACTTTTAGGGAATCGCTTTTTCAATGGCGCAATCGGACAACAAGAAGCGATTCTTAGTTGGTTCCACCGGTTGCGCCTTTAAAGTTTATCGATTTAGTTCTTTAAAATTTTTGCGTTTTTCTTTGAGATCATTTCTTTTTAAGAAAGGACTGACCGAGCCGACTTTTTACGAGACTGAAGGCCGAGCGTGAAGGTAGCGCTGCGTGTGGGGGGGGGCGGGAGCGGGCGCGGCGAGCGCCATCTCTGACTCGCCGAAAAATCCATTTCTGTGGGGCGGGATGGATTCGAACCATCAAGCCTTCATCTTATAAGGATGCCGCTCCACCATTGAGCTACCGCCCCCTAAAGCGTATTTTATCAAATTTTTTGGTTATAATGATCAGCAATCGCTTCTATCCCCATAAGAATCTTCTCCTTAAGAAGAACGTTGCCTATTCTTAAGGTACAAGTGCCGTGCCCAAAACCCTTTTGGTCAACCTCAATTCTTTTGCTCTTTTTTATATATGGTCTAGCAAATTGGTTCATAGGCATCCTCAATTCCCTGCTCCAGTAATCTAAAGAACGCTTGATATTCATATCATCGTAGAGATGAACTTGAACTCTAATTTTGTTTCTATCAAAGTGGAGAATTTTGGTCAGCCAAAATAAATAAAATTTAACCACTTTGGGATCAGTGTTATTAAGAGAAATAGCATTTTTTATTGCTTTTGATCCTTCTCCCCAATATAAGAACAAACCAGCAATATATAACTCTTTTTCCGTCAGATTCAACAACCTATTTTTTTCGTTTTCATAAGTTTGTTTAAGTCGATTTTTCCATTTGTTTAGTTTAGTAAGACGACATTTTTCAACAGCCAAATTCTTTTTAAAATTAATTCTAGATTTTACCTTCTCAAGTTGTTCTCGAGTGAGTGGATATTTACTTAACCAACCAGAAAGAGTGCTTTTGGAAAGATTTAATTCTTTTTTAATTTCACTGTAAGTCTTACCCTGCTGACGAAAATAGATGGCTTTACGCCGATCAATTACTCGAGTCATTATCGAACAATAAAACTAAACCCATAAAAACTATCTACTACTGTTCAGTTTATCAACTAATGACTACTTTGTCAAAGTGGCAACAAATTATCTTGACTTCTCCCAGAGATTATCTTTCAATTAAATCATGATCATCACCAAACATGA
Organism: Candidatus Shapirobacteria bacterium; assembly: GCA_043822685.1. Lineage (GTDB taxonomy): Bacteria > Patescibacteriota > Microgenomatia > PFEM01 > JBDRBL01 > JBDRBL01. The sequence continues at coordinate 32,786 of JBDRBL010000003.1, read as the reverse complement.
TCTTGATAAAATCGGAGAAAATTTTGAGAAAAAATTAGACGAAAAATCCAAATCTTTGCTCTCCAAAAATGAGTTTTTTACAATGACAAACCAAATTATGAAAGAATTAAAAATTATTCGGACAGTTTAAAAATTTGATATTTAACCTGCCTGCCAGCAAGGCAGGAATTGATTAAAAATTGTTCTATAATCTTGCCCGCTGGGTAATTTGCGCCTCAACAACCTCTCTGGCGCGGCCATACTTGAGCCGGGAAAGCTGTTTGATCATCTCCGAAACGCGTGGATTGCGCTGGCGATTAAGTTCCGCCATATCTTTAGATAAATCCATCGAGAAAGGCGGTTGAGGCTCGCTCTTAACGATTGTTTTGATATAGGCGTTATATTTTTCGATGTTAATCAGGTCATCCTCCCCGAAGGTAGGTGCAAACCAATGCTGCAAAAAGTTGGCATCCGTGACCCCAATATTAAAAGAAATCAATGTTCCAACGTTGCCAAAAACCGCGTTTTTAACTTCCTCCTCCATTTGACCAATAAATTGGTTGGCAACGCACAAATTAAGCCGATACTTGCGCGCCTCGGACAAAATTTGGGCAAAATCAGGCGTGGCAAAGTTTTGAAACTCATCCACATATAAATAAAAGTCTTTCCGCTGTTCCTCGGGAGTGTCTTGGCGCGACATCGCCGCCATAAGAATCTTCGGCACCAAAATCGGGCCCAAAAAATTAGAATTTTCCTCCCCCAATTTACCTTTAGCCAAATTAATAATCAAGATTTTTCCCTCATCCGTAACTTTGCGGAAATCAAAAGAAGACTCTGATTGACCAATGATATTCCGCATCATTTTATTGGTAACGAAACGACCGAACTTGGAAACGGTGTAGTCCAAAACCTCGGACTTGTGAAAATCAGAGGTTTGGGCAATTTGATCAGTCCAATAGCGGCGCACCATAGCGTCGGTAACTTTAGGCAGGTATTCCTGGACCAGACGGGAATCGGTCATAATCCGAACGACCTCGATAAAAGTAGCCCCCGGCTCGGACATGACCGTCAACATTGCGTTTCTCACTCCGTGTTCAAAGCGCGGCCCGACAATTCCTGTTTTATAAGGATCAAAAAGCTTATACATTAAATTAATAATACCGGTGGTCACAAAGTGCTTTTGTTGTTCAGTGTGCGCTTCGAGTAAATTTAAACCTAGCGGCCGCTCTTCGTCGGAAGGATCAAAATAAATCACGTCTTCGGCTCTCTCCGGCGGGATAAAATTAAGAATATCCTCGGCAATATCATGAGGATCAATCAGGCAAACTCCCTTACCCGAACGAATATCCTGCAAAATCAGATCGCGCATTAGTTCTGTTTTGCCGACGCCGGTACGGCCAATAATATAGATGTGCCGGCGGCGATCGGAGTCGGTGAGATAGACCGGCCGGGTAACCCCGCGAAAAACATTACGACCCAGCAATAAACCGCCGGTGGGAATATTAATCGGTGCCGGGGAACGTTTGGAATAAACCCAGCGCAGGTGGGGCGTTTCCACTTGTTTGTTAGGCAAGTGAAAAACCGTGGCCAACTCCTCTGAATTTAAAATAGCGCTATTGGTACGCCATGTCCAGCGCGGCTGATAGCGATAAATAAAGTCGAGCATAAAGGATTTCTTAAGCCATGTTTTTTTGCTTTTGAAGCTGTTAAGATGAGAATCAAATTGAGAAAAGGCGCTTTTAAGATTGCCTAAATGAGCATTAGCCTGCTCTAAATCGGGGGCGCAGACAACAAAACGCAGGTAAGTTTTGAAACCGGGCTTGGAACACTTATTCTCAATCGCCTCCAAATCCTTGGGGTCAACAGCAAATTTAGCCTTCTCCGGATTACTTTCGTTCTTCTTGATACGAGAAACATAAGCATGGCCCTTGTTTCTCCACTTACCGTCGGCGGGAGAGATTAAAATTTGAATCACCGCCCCCTCCTCCTCACCCATCTTGGCCATCACCGCGGTAATCGCCGAAAGAGGGTCAGTAGGAAGATCTTTGTAAACCTTGAGGGGAAGGTAGGCACTCGAGCGAAACTGCATCTCGGCAAAAGCAACTTTGCCGTTTTGAGTAAAAATCGTGGGCTCCTCAACTTCGAGCAATTTGGCATCGGGATAGGCACCATAAATTTGTTTTTCCACCAAATCGCGCATCTTGCGATGAACCGAAAGATAAAAACAAATATCCTCGTGTTTAGCCAAAATTTCAAAAGCAAGGTGCGGCTGGGGGCGTAAAAAAGAAAACCAGCCACCTTTTTTTATGGAAGCCAGGGAAGCAAACATCTGCTCGGCGGCATCAATTTTAATCTCATTATCATGAGGTACGGCAATTTGAAGTATCAAATATTCTAGGGATTGTTTTTCGCGACGACGATATTTCCACCAGACAAAAAAAGCGTAAAAAACCAAGGCCAACGCCCCGGCAACCAGCGCCACCGTCGCTAAAATCACCAGCCAAGAAAGCAAACGATTAAGAAAATTGTCAATCAATTCCATATTCAACTTTTGAATTTATAAACAAGCCTTCCTCCCATAATTTGCGACAGCCGGTTCATCTGCTCCCCCAACCAACGAGCGGCATAAACTAGTTTTAAATGCAGAGCGCGCCTCATCTCCGCTTCGGTTAAAGGTAAAGTGATCGTTACTTGCTGTGGAGCCACATTGCTCACCAAAATCTGACCTTGATCATCGGTCACCGGCTGGGGCAGTTTAATTTCCTCGCCTTGCTCCAGCTGGGTCAACCAATCCTTAACCTCCGGACCAATTTCCGGAGTCGTCTCAACTTCGGTATATTTAACTGTTTCTGGTTCAACACTGGGAATATCCTTGCGCTCATCACTCACCATAACTCAATGATAGCACAAACCGAAAATTATTTAATTTTAATTTCGGAGTAAAAATTTTTCGCTTGGCGGGCAAGAGTTTCTAACTCGGTCACGGGATGGGGTTTGATTTTGAGAAAAGATTTGTCCAAACAGTTTTGGGGAACAAAAGATTGCCAGAACCAAGTAGAACAAGCTAGTTGTTTAGATAATTCTTGGGCCATGGCGACTAAAACTTGCTGATTGTGAATTGTTGGTACAACTGTCGTACGGATTTCAAAAGGGATTTGGGCCGCAATTATTAAGCGCAGACTTTTTTGCCAATCTCTAACATCAAAATTTTTATTTCTGACCACTTTGGAGTAGTCCTCAAATCTTGTCTTAAAATCCAGCGATAAATAATCAAGAAGTGGAAGCGTTTTTTGAAGGTTTTGGGGTAAACTGCCATTTGTCTCCAGCATTATTTCAAAACCCAATTTTTTTACTTTGGCGATAAATTCAGGCAGATCCGGCTGAAGCGTCGGCTCTCCACCGGTAATCACCACGCCATCGATCCATTTTTTCCGCTTCTTCAAATCTTCCAAAACCGACTGTTCACTAATTTCCTGCGTTCCCTTGTTCCTCACTAGATCCGCGTTATGACAAAAGGGACAGGCAAAATTACACCCGGGCGTAAAAATGACACTGCTGATCTTCCCCGGCCACTCAATGAGCGAAGTTCTTAAATACCCAGCAATTCTCATCTCTTGCTATAATGATACGTATTATCGTAGTAAAGCATTGATCTCTGTCAAACTCGGTGTTTCGGCGCGCCAGGTGTGGATTTCTTTACCGGAATCATCCAGTAAAACCAAACTGGGAGTCGCCATCACCGAGTAAAAACTTGCCTCCGCCAAGCCGTCAGCAGTAGTGACGTTGTACTCTTCGACTATTAACTGTTCACTGTTAACTGTTAACTGGTGCACGAGCGCATGCGCAGTTGGGCACTTCGAACAATTTGGTTGAGTAAAAAGTTTGAGTGTCATTTAAAATTTATTATCGTTCCGGTATCTGTCTTTTAACTCTTGCATCTTGCCCTTATTCCACCGGCTGGTAAGCGAGTAGAAACCGGAAACACGGGTCATATGGTCAATATTTCTTGAATTACAATAAGAACAAACATCTTTTAATCCCCGGGTAGTCTGGCGGCAATCAGAACATAAAGTAAACTCCGGTGAAAAAGCGACCAACTCACACTTGGTTTCCTGAAAAATTTTTTTGATAAAATTAGCTAAAGAGTTCGCCGGTGGCTCCTGCTCTCCCAGCCAAAGGTGAGTCATCGCGCCGGCATCGATTAAAGGGTGAAACAAGCCCTCTTTTTTGATTCTTTCAATCGGATCAACTGCCGCCGAATTATTTAACTGCGAAGAATTGGTATAGTAAACCGCTTCGGTCTTTTGATTGCCCTTAACCACTTGTTTTGCTTCGTCCGAAAACCATTGCAAATCCAAACGCGCCAGGCGATATGAAGTGCCTTCAGCCGGGGTTTGCTCGGTACAAATTCGCAACTTTAACTTTTGGCTTTGCTCTTTGGTGTACAAATTCATCATCGAAACAATTTTAAGCCCTAGCTTTAACGCGTCGTCTGATTCATGCAATTGTTGACCCAAATGATATTGAACCATCTCATTAACGCCGTAAATCGTGGTCAACTCGACCGATCGGTCAAAACGGTAAAAAGGATAGGGATCATCAACTTGGCGGGTACACAACGCTGATAAGGGACCATTAGTCCTCAAGTTCAGGATTTTTTGTATAAAACGTCGTTTTTGGACATGAGCCTTGGCCGCCAAATTCATCCGTTTTTTCAACAACAAAAATAATTTGTCATCATTGTGATTAGCTTCATAAGCGATTCGCGGTAGATTAAGCGTCACCCAAGAGGTAGCCGAATGGCGCATTAATTCTGGTTTTTTGGTTTCTTCCAAGTCTTTTTTGTCGAGTTTAAACGACAAGCGACAGCATTGGGAAATCCGCGAGGCTTGGCCCCGGTCAAAGAAAAACTCGGTATTGCCCATTTTACTCGCCACTTGACAAGCCAAATTTAAAAATTCTTTATGCCCCGGTGTTTGCCAAAAACGCTCGGTCATATGAAAATCGGGCTTAGGCCAAAAAAAAGGCCGGCCGGAGCCATCGCCTTTGAGATAAACCTGCATTAATTGGGTTAAAAACAACTGCGCTTCTTTTTCGTAGTCAGCATAAGTCTTGCCGGTATATTTGCCGCCAGGACCAATCGCCGGCGTTTGGCGATAGTGTTCCGGCACTTCCCAGTAGAGATTAATATCGGAAAAAACCGCCTGCCCGCCCTTGGCCACGTTTTGAGTATTAAATTCATAGACTAACAACTGCGCCAAATCATAAATCTCTTTTTCTGATAAACCGACTAAATACGGTGCCAAAAAAATATTAACCGCTTCCCAGCCAATTGCTCCGGAAAAATGAATTTGCAGCATACAGGAAAACTTAATCATATGCAAAATCAAAACACCGGCGTGTTTGGCTGGGCGAGCAATCGCCAAAGACGAGCTCAAATTAAGGCCGTATTTTTTAACGTACTCCAAGCTATTGCCGCAACAATATGGCCGGTCAGGAAAATCCAACTTGTGTAGATGAAGATCCCCTTTCAGATGAGCTTCGGTGACTTCACGCGAAAAGATTTCCGCCATGGCGTAATCTTTTTTGATCGACCCGGCAATCGTCATATTAGTTGTCTCCGGAGTGTGAGGATTATTAGAAGAAACCGCCTCGTTGTGCGTCATCATAATATTGCGGACATCATAAATCGGTAACCCTAATCGCTGATATCTCCGATACTCTTCCTCCATTCCCCGCAACAATAATTCAATACAGACCGTCTCGCGAACTAATGGTCCGGTAATCACCGACAAATCCATCTTAAAGATCTTTTTCTCAACCGCTTCGGCAATTTCTTCCGTTAAGCCGTCTTTATCGCCCAATTCTTTCTTCAGTGACTTAATGATCGCCTGCCGGTCCCAATTTTTTATGATTTCATCCGACCGGCGGACATTATACGCCCGCTCAAAAACCTCATCTCGTCTTTTTCTAACTTCGTCAATGGTCATATTTTCAAAAGACTTTATAACGATCTCTCAATTCACCCTTTTTGCCTTTATTCCACGCACTAATAAAAGAGTAATAACCAGTAATGCGCGTAATCCCGTCTACCCGTCGACTATGACAATAAGAACACATCTTATGCAAACCGCGCGAGGTCTGGCCACAATTAAAACACACGGTAAACTCGGGCGAGAAAGCAATCTGAACATTTTGCGTTTCGTAAAAAGTTTTTTTCACTACATTAGCCAATGAAGCGGGCGAGGGCATTTTTTCGCCAATCCAAATATGCGTCATGCAACCCCCTTCCATCAGAGGGTGGAAACGACCTTCCAATTCAATTCTTTCCAGAGGATCCATCGGCACATCAACCGCCACTTGAGTAGAGTTAGTGTAGTAAACTTCACCCGTCTTGAAATTGCCATGAACAATCTTTTTTGCCTGATCTGGATAGTATTCTAAATCTAAACGAGCCAAACGATAACACGTTGACTCTGATGGTGCCTGGTCAGCCACCATTTTTAAATGATGTTTTTGACCAAATTCATGGCACCGCAACCGAATATGAGCGACAATTTTGAGCGCTAATTTTAACGCCTCAGCCGATTCGTTAATCGCCTTGCCCAAATGAAAACGCACCGCGTCATCAACTCCCACCAAGGCAATCAAATAGGCCATCTTATCAAAACGCAAATAGGGTTCGTCATCGCCGGGCGCCCGATAAGCTAACATCGATAAGGGGCCCAATTCTCCCAAATCAAAAATACGTTTCAAAAAACTTCGTTTTTGCAAATGAGCTTTAAAAAGCAAGGCCAGAGTTGCGTCTAAATAGCGAAAAAATTTCTGATCATCGTGCTTAGCTCGATAAGCCAACCGCGGTAAATTAGGCGAAAGATACGGACAAGCGGCATAGCGCATCTTCCATGGTTTTAGAGCATCTTGTAAATCTTCCGGTGAAAGTTCAAAAGAAATCCGACAACACTCGGAAATTTTGGCCACATCGGAGCGATCGATAATAAAATAGGGATTACCCATGGTTGCAGCTACATTACAAACATGTTCGAGAAAGGCCTCGTGCTGCGGTGTTTGCCAAAATTTTTTAGTAATATGTAAGTTGGGTTTGGGCCAGAAAAAAGGCGCGCCATTAGCGTCACCGTGATGATAAACATTAAAGATTTGCCAGACTAGAGCTTGGGCTTCTTTTTCGTAATCCTGATAAACTTTCCCGGTAAATTCGCCGCGCGGACCAATGGCAGGTACAGCAGCAAAGTGAGCAGGAATTTCCCAATACAAATTGATATCCGAAAAAACCGGTTGTGCCCCATGCGGACCAGTCGTTTCATTAAAACTGTAGATCAGTTTTTGAGCAACTTGGTAAATCTCTCCGTCTGACATGCCGACCAAATACGGGGCCACATACATATTGACGGCATCCCAACCAATGGCCCCACCAAATTGCGCCCGCAAAGCCATGGTCATACGATGTAAATGATCAATTAAAGCGTCGGCGTGCGCAGCTGGTTTGACCGCCGCAAAAGACGAGTGCCGTTCCAAACCAAATTTTTTAACATACTCCACTGATTGACCAGAACAATACGGTCGATCAATAAAACCTAATTTTTGTAAATGGATATCGCCATTTTTATGAGCCTCCGCAACATCTGGAGAAAAAACACGTTTAAGAGCGTATTCTTTTTTGACGTACTCGGCCAGAGTGAAACTAGTCGCCTCGGGTGAATTAATTTTATTAGCGTCGTCCTTGCTTCCTTCCCCAACAACAATGGTATCAACTTCGTCTTCATCAATCTCGATATTGCCCCGTTTACCGGCATACTTAAAAGCAAAACCGTTGCCATTTACGGGCTTATGATTTATCGCCAAAGCAAAATCGGTCGCATCCGTCTTATTTTTTTTCATCTGCCTTGCCCCTCAAAAGAAGTGAGAACATCATAACAAGAAACGGCGGGAGGGTGTCAATTGGCAACAAAAAGATCAAAACTGATCAGTTTTTCAAAAGGCCAAGGGATCCTTAATTCTCAACTCATTAAAATACCCCTTCTCACCTGTCTTTTCTTGCAGTTTGTTAATAAAGAAGTTATATTGCTCGGCTTTTTGAGAGAGAAGATCGCGATCAAACTGGCCAGAAAGAACCGCCAAGCTCAAATAACCACGAGCTTTTTGAGCCAAATTTAAAACACCCTTCAAGTCTCTTTTGTCAGCCAGCTCTAAAGCGCTTTTTTGTCTTTCGACCGATAAGGCCAAAAAAAGCTCGGCACGGGCCTTTTTGTCAAAAGTAAAAAAGATCGAAAAACGGTCCCTAACAACATTAATTGAGTAATTAAAGTCTAGGAAAATAATCTGCTCGGCCGCCCGTTCTAAAGACAGAACTAAAACTATCCCCCCAAAAGCCAGCACCAAAAAAATGAAGAACAATTTTTTAATTTTGGAGAACACCTTCAAAATTATTTTTTAATCACCAGATAACCAACAATAACGACAAGGATCAAGGCAATAATCAACAAAGTCGGATTGGCTTCACCGAACATATTATTTTTTCTTTAAAAAAGCAAACCAGCTAAAAATAAGCAACAAGCTACTGACAATACCGGCAAAAAGATAAGTATTAACCACATTCCACTCAATCATTTTGTTAACCTCCCCAATAATTTTAAGGACATCATACCAGAGAAGACGCTCATCGTCAACGAAATTCCAAAAGCAATTAAGCGGAAAACCAAGCTACAGCAATGTTGCCAAGAATCTCGGAAAGCCGGCTTTTTTGAGTAATGGTTAACTTTTTCATAAATTTTTATTTAAACAACATAATCGGCCAGGACCAGAAAAGATGAAGCAGGATGCTGGAGAACAAGTTTTGAGTACGGGCAAAAATAAAGGCTGAGGCAAAGGCAAAAATAAAAACCAGGAAAAAATAAATTAACAGCATCGCCGGCACATAACTCAAAACAAAAACCCCCATCGGGAGATGAATCAGAGCAAAGAGAAAGGAGGAAGCCAGGTTGGCCCATAATTCATGATGCCAGAGACGAGAAAAACGAGTAAAAAAGTAGCCGCGAAAAAGAGTTTCCTCGGTAAAAGCGGTCATCAGAGAGAGAAAAAAAACATTAACTGCCGAAGACAAAGAAGGGAAACTAATCTGCAAGCCGCGGTATTTAAGAATATTGGTTAAAAACCCCTCGACAAAAAAAATAATTCCGAAGCCAAAGCTCCAGTAAAAAACTTTAGACTTATTCTTGGAGGTAAAACCCAAAGAAGAGAGAGGTTGTTTTTCCAAGTTCAAAACCAGCCAGAAGGTAGGCAAAAGCCAAAAAGCCGGTTTAAATACCAATTCTTCGAACCAAGTCGGTAAAAACTCCGGAAAATAACGATAAAAAGACCAAAAAAGAAAAATACAGGAAAAAAGAGCAAGAGAGCGCTTTAAACTGATTTTGGTCACTGAAGCAATGATAAACCAGAATGCTATAATATTCAACGTGAGGTTCAAAAGGAGATTGGCAATTCTGGCGCTGGCCGCGGCCGGCGGTTTGGTTTATGTTTTCATTGATCTCCCCTCCCCTGCTCGCCTAACAGACAATAACATGCCGGCATCGAGCCGGATTTTAGATCGAAACGGGGAAGTACTTTATGAGATCTATGCGGAGAAAAACCGAACGCCGGTCAAGTTAAGCGAATTGCCGGAATACATCCCTTGGGCAACACTGGCCGCCGAAGATAAAAATTTTTACCAGCACCACGGCTTCGATTTAAAAGGAATCACTCGAGCAGCTTACAACACCATTTTCAAAAAATCATTGCAGGGCGGATCAACCTTGACCCAACAACTGGTAAAAAACTCACTGCTAACCCCGGAAAGAACAATTAAACGAAAGATCAGAGAGGCCTTTTTAACCGCGGCAACCGAGATAAGTTATTCCAAGGATCAAATCTTAGAGATGTATTTAAATCAGGCGCCTTATGGGGGGACAGCTTGGGGAATTGAGACCGCCGCCGAGATGTATTTTGGCAAGCATGCCCGGGAATTGAGCCTAGCGGAGGCGGCTTTATTAGCTGGCTTGCCGGTATCGCCGACACGTTTTTCCCCTTTTGGGGCACACCCGGAATTGGCTAAACAGAGGCAGGCGCTGGTGTTACAGCAAATGATAGAAATGGGCAAATTAAAACCGGAAGAGAAGGAAAAAATTCTAAAAGAAGATCTTGTTTATGCCGAACCGGACAATCGGATGAAAGCGCCGCATTTTGTTTTGTACGTCAAAGATTTGCTGGTAGAAAAATATGGCGAAAAGATGGTCGCCCAAGGAGGCTTAACCGTCACGACAACACTAGATCTGGATTTGCAAGATTGGGCACAAACCACCGTGGCTAGCGAAACCGCTAAACTGGTTAAGCAAAAAATCAGCAACGGGGCGGTTCTAGTGACCAAGCCGGAAACGGGAGAAATCTTGGCCATGATCGGATCAAGAGATTACTTTAATCAAGAAATCGACGGCAACGTTAACGTTGTTACTCGACCCAGACAGCCAGGCTCGGCAATTAAGCCTGTTAATTACGCTGCCGCCTTGGAAAAAAAATTAATTACCCCGGCAACAGTTTTGAATGATGTCGCGACCTGCTTTCAAGTCGCTGGTCAAAAGAATTATTGTCCAGTGAATTACGATGGCCAATTTCACGGACCAGTGACCGTGCGATTTGCCTTAGCAAATTCTTATAACATCCCCGCGGTAAAAGTGCTCGCTTTAAATACGCTGGAAGAAGTGGTGGCTAAAGGTAAAGAGATGGGGTTAACGACCTGGAAAGAGCCGGTAAATTACGGCTTATCCTTAACTTTGGGCGGGGGCGAAGTGACCATGTATGATTTGGCAACCGCCTATTCAACCTTCGCCAACTTAGGAATTCGTCAAGATTTGTGGGCAATCAAAAAAGTAGAGGATATTAGCGGAAAAGTGATTTTTGACCAGCCGGACCAAGAAGGCAAACGGGCCCTGCCAATGGAAGTGGCTTATTTAATCAATCACATCTTGCTGGATAATGGCGCCAGGTCGGCCGCTTTCGGAACCAGTTCATGGCTGGCAGTTAAAAACCATCCGGAAGTATCGGTCAAAACAGGCACAACAAACGATTTGCGGGATAATTGGACAATTGGCTGGACGCCAAGCACTCTGGTAGTTGCTTGGGTGGGCAACAATGACAATTCGCCCATGAGCTATGTGGCTTCGGGAGTTACCGGGGCCTCACCAATTTGGAACAAGATTATCAGTTACGCCCTAAAGGACAAAAAAGAGCAGTGGCCCTCCCTGCCGGAGGGCCTGGTGGGAGCAGAAATTTGCGCCACTTCGGGTTTTTCTCCCAATCCGGCAGCACCTTGTCAAACGCGATTTGAGTATTTTTTGACTGACACTCTCCCTCCAATGGAAAACTTAAAACAAGGCGTGGAAATTGATAAAACAACCGGTGCTTTAGCCAACGAACAGACTTTACCGGAAAATAAAGAAATTCAAGAAAAAAATATCATTACCGATCCATTGAGTACTAAATTTTGTCTTGATTGCCCCTTCCCCGCTCAAGCCGAAATTATTAAAATCGAAAATATCATCCATCCCGCCCCAGTATTATAATTCGTTCATCTGCCATCTCTTCTTGTTGCCAGAAAATAATTCTCTGTTAAAATACGGCTATGAAGCGGCGAAGGACAGGCTCACCGATAGCTTTGTTTTTGCAAAAAATAGGCCAGCCCTTTTTTAGGCTTCTTGTTTGGCTGCTGGAAAAAGCCAGTCAAAAAAAACCTCGCTATCTTCGTAAAAAAACTGTTATCGTTTTTCCTCCAGCTAAACTTAAATTTAATTTTAAAAAGATTTTAGTCCCCGCTTTTTTAGTTGGATTTTTGTTTTTATTTTTTAACTTTTATTTTTTAATTTTGAGGGATTTACCGGATCCAAATCAATTGATAAACCGACAGCCTTTATTGACAACCAAAATTTATGATCGCAACGGTCAATTGCTCTACAAAATTTACCGCAGCCAAAGCCGAACACTGATCAAAATAAACGAGTTGCCGATTCACCTAGTGCAGGCAGTGGTCGCCATTGAAGATGCCGAGTTTTATCGACACCGCGGCTTGTCCTTAAAGGGAATTTTTCGAGCCGCTTGGAAAAATATTCGGGAACAAAAGTTGGTTGGCGGGTCAACGATTACTCAACAATTGGTCAAAAATGCGCTCTTGACTCCGGAAAAAACCTGGTCACGCAAGATCAGGGAAATCTTACTGGCCTTGAGGGTAGAGTGGCAATTTTCCAAGGACGAAATTATGCAGATGTATTTAAACGAGGTAGGCTTTGGCGGAACGGCTTACGGAATTGAGGAGGCCAGCTGGAGTTATTTTGATAAACCAGCCGCGAAACTAAACTTGGCTGAAGCGGCACTGCTGGCCGGATTACCGGCTTCACCAACGACTTATTCACCATTTGGCGCTAACCCGGAATTGGCAAAACAGAGGCAGGAAGAAGTCCTTCGCCGAATGAGAGAAGAAAAGTTTATTACTAAGGAAGCGGAAGAAGCAACCAAAAAGGAGGAGGTGCATTTCGCGCCACAGCGAAATGAAATTCAGGCGCCGCATTACGTGATGTACATTAGAGAGCTGTTGGAGCAAAAATATGGCCAGCCGATGGTGGAAAGCGGCGGACTGGAAGTTTACACCTCGCTGGATCTGGAGTTACAAAAAAAAGTACAAAAAATTGTCAGCGAGGAAATCGGCAAGATCGAACCGTTAAAAATCAGCAACGGGGCGGCTTTGGTAACTAGGCCAGAAACGGGAGAGATACTGGCCATGGTCGGATCAAAAGACTATTTCGATTTGGAAAATGACGGCAATGTCAATGTAACAACCCGCTCCCGCCAACCAGGCTCGGCAATTAAACCGATTAATTACGCTGTAGCTTTGGCCAATGGCTTTACCGCCGCAACCTTATTGTCGGACACACCCATCACTTACGAGGTCGCCGGCCAGCCGCCGTATTCACCCAACAACTATGACGACCGGTTTCACGGCGAGGTAGTGCTACGGGTAGCGCTAGCTTCATCCTATAACGTACCGGCAGTTAAAGTGCTGGCCGCGCTGGGAGTCAACAGAATGATTGATCAGGGAGAAAAAATGGGAATTACAACTTGGAAAGAGCGATCACGTTTTGGTTTATCCTTAACTTTGGGCGGGGGCGAAGTAAAAATGACGGATATGGCCGTAGTTTACGGCGCTTTAGCTAATCTGGGACAAAAAGTAGAACTAAACCCGATTTTGGAAGTGAAAAACGCGCGTGGACAGAGTTTAGAAAAAATGACCGTTAAAAAAGAAAAGGTGATGGACGAACGAATTGCTTATCTTTTAACCGATATTTTGGCTGATCCAGAAGCGCGGTCACCGGCGTTTGGGATACATTCGTGGCTGAACATCAAAGACTTTCCTAACGTCGCCGTTAAAACCGGCACAACTCAAAACCGCCGGGACAACTGGACGATTGGCTACACGCCGGACTTTTTGACCGCGGTATGGGTAGGCAATAATGACAATTCGCCGATGAGCTATGTGGCATCGGGAATTACCGGTGCTTCACCGATTTGGAACAAAATTATGAATCTGATTTTAAAAGAAAACCGGGGCTGGCCAAGACCGGAAGGGATGGAGGAAACAGAGATTTGTTCACCCACGAGGAAGAAAGAACTCTTTTTGGCCGGTACCGCCCCAAAGTATCACTGTCCCTCTCCTGCTCCCTCCCCGACACAATCGCTCTAAACAAAAGCCGGAGCGGTAAAACGCTGCCAAAATGCCAGCAACATCGGCACAAGGTAAAGACAAAAGGCCAAAAGGAGAGTAAGCGCAAAAACCAGCAAAACCCCACGGCGACTACCGGAATATTGACCCTTCTTTTTACCGGGAATTATCTTTTTGATTCCAGGCATGTTTTTAAGTCAACTAAATATTGGTCATCAATACTCAAGCCCCACTCGAGCAGACCAAGGCCAGCGCCAACACCATCCAAGCCGTGATAATCGGAACCGCCGGTAACCAAAAAATTAAATTTTCGAGCCATTTTTAAAAAAAAATCGATTTTAATCTTGGTTTCCGGTGGATTTTTGTAAGGAGCAATCGCTTCCAGGCCGTCGAGTTCCCATTCTTTAAAAATTTTCAATGTATCCTCTACCTCCATTTCTAAGTCAAAACACGGGTGAGCCAAAATCGCCACTCCACCCGCCTGATGAATTAATTTAATCGCCTTATCTGGTTCAAAACCGGCTTTTTCGACATAGGCAGATTGGCCAAAAATAAGGTATTTTTCGATAAATTGACCAAGATGAGGAAGTTGACCAAACTCCTTAACCAATTTCTCTCGATTTTGAGGATTTTCCAAAACAGTACGAGCCAGATGAGGTCGACCAACCGTGCCAACGGCCATTTTAATCAAATAATCCCAATCACCAAAATAACCTAAATCGTTTAAGAGCTTTAAGGATTTTTGGGCGCGGCGCAAACGTTCTTGACGAAAAAATTCCAATCTCTCGATCAATTCCCCATTTTGCTGATTACAATAATAACCCAAAAGGTGAAATTCTTTCCGGTTTCGTTCCAGCCAATAACAGGACAATTCCATGCACGGAACAATCTCCAAAGCACATTCCTTACTCGCCGCTTGAGCCGCGGCTACGCCTTCAACCGAATCATGATCAGCAATCCCTAAAGCGGATAGACCTTTTTCTTTGGCTTTTTCTACTAATTGTTCCGGTGACAAAACCCCGTCCGACATAGTGGTATGGGTATGCAAATCAATCATAATAAAAAACTAAATCCATTTCTCAATTTCATTTTCTCTCAAAAGACCGGTTTTTGCGCCAACCTGGGTCACTACCGAAGCGCCGTTGGCCAAACCCAAGCGCAAAGCACGACGGGGATCAGAGCCATTAATCAGGCCAACCAAAAAGCCGGCGGTAAAAGCATCACCGGCACCGGTCGCGTCAATCATGGTTACTTTTCTGGCCGCCGGTTCAAACAGATGTTCACCGGTTTGATAAAGTTCGGCACCGCGAGCACCTTTGGTAATAACAAAAATTCCCTCATTTTGGCTTTTTAACTGGCGAGACTCTTCTTCGTTGACAATCAGAACCTCAACTCCTTTGATCAAATCTAAAAGTTGACTCGCATGGGCAAGCTCGCGAGCGCCGGGATTGATTGCCACTTTGATCCGGTTTTGCCGAGCAAAAAAAAGAATTTTCGCCAGCAGACCCAAATTTCCCTCTAAAGAAGAAAGACAAAACCAAGAAGTTTTTTTGAGACCCGACCAGTTGATCAATTTTTCTTCCAAACGAGTCGGGCCGCGATAAATTAAAGGGGTTGAGCGGCCGTTGGCTTCAACCAAAATCGTCGAGTAATCGGTCGCTTCTCCCCGGCATTCAACCAAGAAACGAAGACTAACTTTTTCTCTTTCTAACTCGTCACCAATCCGTCGACCAAACTCATCCTGACCACACCGCCCCACGACCGCCGTTTTTAAACCCAACCGCGCCATGCCTACCGCCGTATTGGTACTCCCGCCACCACTACCCATAACCAAGGCCTTAATTTCGTTTTTACTCCCCCATTCAACTTTATCAACCGACAAAAAAACATCCCAAATGGCCGAGCCAAAAGAAACAACATCGAATTTCATGTTTTTATTTTACTCTATTTTTGCTACAATAAAAATGTTAAAAAATAAGGAGGATACATGATCGGATTTATTGGCAAAATCGAAGAGATGACCCTGCAAAACGATTATTTTCGTAAAGTGATTAACACAAGTGTTGGTCAGCAGTTAGTTTTGATGTGCTTGCAGCCCAATGAGGAAATTGGTATGGAGGTACACGACACCGTTGATCAGTTTTTCCGCATCGAACAAGGCGAGGGCAAGGTAATAATGAACGGTGAGGAAGCGTTAGTAAGTGATGGTTTTGCGATTGTGGTGCCTCGAGGCACCCAACACAACATTGTTAACAGCGGTATAGGGCCATTAAAGTTGTATACCATCTACAGCCCACCCAATCACCCGGCCGATCGGGCCCAAAAAACCAAAGCCGAAGCCGATGCCGCCGAGACCGAAAAACACTAAAAGTTATTTCTTGGACTTTTTGGGTGGGACGAGTGGTTTTTTGGCAAAGACGTAATACAGAACCGCCACGGACAATAAACCAAAAGCAAAGGCAATCTGCGCTAAATTAATTGTCGGAGTTAAATCAATCATATTTCCTCCAAAATCGTTTCTGCTCTCACTGCTAAATCTATTGATACTGTAGCAAAAAATAGATTGGTAATCAAGGTTGGAATGTCTCTGGTAGCAAGCATTGCTCCAAGCCAGAAAACGGCAAAATCGGAGCAAACGGCCGAAAAAACACGTAATTGCGGTCGAGAAATTTTAAAAGAGAATTTCATTTTTAAATCTCTGGTTTTAAGTGAGGAATATCACCGGGGGAAAATTGGTTGTTGAACAAATCAATCTTTTCCTCGACCACTTTTTGCACCGCGGCCATTACGGGAGGCATCAGCTGATGCACAGCGACTTCTTCCGAACCACGCAAAACGTTCTCTAATGTCTCCTTGTAAGCCAAACGCAATTCGGTATTAACGTTGATTTTGACCACTCCCAAATTAATCGCCTGATGAATTTGATCAGAGGCAATCCCTGAACCACCATGCAAGGTCAAAAAACAATCAATTTGAGCGGCAATTTGGCCAAGGCGGTTTAAAGCCAATGGTTCTCCTTCCGGACAAATACCATGACGATTGCCGACAAAAACCGCCAACAAATCACAACCGGTCTGGCCAACAAAATCCGCCGCTTGACGCGGATCGGTATAATTAATCTCTCCCGCTTCTTCACTTCCCATAATGGCATCAATCTCTCCTTCCAGCAAAAGAGCGTGTGCGTGGGCTAATTTGACCAAATCTTGAGTAATTCGTAAATTTTCTTCCCAGCTTAAGCACGAGCCATCAAAGTGAATCAGGTCGTAACCCAACTCGATCGCTTTCTGACAGGTTTCCAAATCCGGACCGTGGTCAAGATTAGTTAAAATAGCCAAACCGGTTTCTTCCCGAAAATTATCAACTACCGCCAAAAAATTCTTCATCCCAAAATGAAGCGCTTCCTTGGCTGAAGTTTGAATAATAATCGGAGTTTGTTTAACTTGCGCCGCTTGCAAAACCGCCTTGGCAATTTCCAAATTGCCGGCATTAAACGCCCCAATGGCTCGTTTTTCCTCCCTAGCTTTTACCAAAATCTCCCGTGTATTCATCATTTATTTTTGACTTGTTTTTAAGAATTCGTTATAAATCTCCACCGCATGAGAAGTGCCGATCCTATCCGCACCCCAATCGAGGAAATCCTTCACCTGCTGGAGAGTGGTAATCCCCCCTGCGACTTTGATCTTCACTTTGTCTCCTACCACTCCCTTGATTAGAGAAACGTCTTCTAATTTGGCCCCACGCGGCCCCAACCCGGAACAAGTCTTAACAAAATCGGCGCCTGACTCAACAACCAACTGAGAGGCTTTACGAATTTCATCACCGGTCAGATAACCGGTTTCAATAATAAACTTAACGACCGTCTTGGGTTTAAAGCTTTTGGCGGTATCTACAAGTTTGCGCATTTCGTTTCTGACCACAGTAAACTTGCCGGCTTTAAAAAGACCAACATTCATACAGATATCCAACTCATCAGCGCCTTCGTTAACCGCGCCAAGAGTAGCAATATTTTTGATCTCACTCGTTTCTTGGCCCAAAGGAAAGGCAATAACCGTTCCAATCTTGCTTCTGCTGTCAAAAAGGCACTCGCGAACCAAACCAATATAACAAGGATTAACAAAGGCAGTGTGAAAACCAAATTTTTTAACATCATCACAAAGCTTTTTAATGTCGTCAGGGACAGCATTGGCATGATGATTCGCCAAATCAAGATAACTGGCCAGTTTACTTCGCGTCATTTTCGATTACCATTAATGCCATTTCGACTAAACGGCAAGAATAACCATACTCGTTATCGTACCAAGCAACTATCTTGACTAAATCACCATCAATCACTTGAGTTAAATTTAAATCGACAATGGCGGAGGCGGGATTACCAATAATATCATGCGAAACCAGTTGTTCTTCTGTTACCTGAACCAAATTTTTGTATTGATTCTTGGCTGCCATGGTAAAAATCTCATTGATCTGCTCTGAGGTTGTCCGTTTGGTGGTAACAAGAGTTAAATCGGCCAAAGAACCACAACTAACGGGAACTCGATAAGCCAACCCGCCAAAAAGACCTTTTAGCATGGGTAACACCTCGGTGACAGCAATTGCCGCCCCGGTCGAAGTCGGAACAACGTTGGTCAAAGCTGATCGAGCCCGACGCCAATCTTTATTTGAACCGTCCACCAATTCCTGATCGGCCGTAACCGCGTGTGCCGTGCTCATAATCGCTTTTTGAATCCCTAAATTATCCCAGACAATTTTAGTGATCGGGGCAATACAGTTAGTAGTACAGGAGGCGTTACTGATAATTTTAGCCCCTTGATAATTTTGATCATTGACTCCCAAAACATAAGTTTCTACTCCCTTGGCCGGAGCAGAAACAACAACCTTAAGATTGTTGCCGCGAAGATGGGCTTCCAAGGCCTCTTTATTACGGAAGGCCCCGGTACATTCCAAAACCACCTGAACTCCGAAATCCTGCCAGGGAATCAGAGCCGGATCACGTTGAAAAGAAAAAGGAATCGCTACCCCTTTGGAAAAAAGACCATAAACCGAATCATGTTTTAAAAGATGTAACCAGCCGGCTTGAGTCATCGAATCGGAGGCATTGATCAGCACAACTTCAATTTGATCAGAATAACGCTCCAAAATCGCGCGGAGCACGACTCGACCGATCCGCCCAAAGCCATTAATGCCAATCTTAATCATAAAACCGCCTCAATTCCCGGCAAAGTGCCGTTAGCTAAAAAAGCTAACATTGCTCCCCCTCCAGAAGAAATATAACCGATTTTGTCCTTGAGAGCAAATTTTACCAACGCCATTTCTGTATCTCCGCCGCCAGCCACACTAAAAGCAGGGCCTCGAGCAATTGTCTCAAAAACCGCTTTCGTCCCTGTTTCCGAACCTTCTTCTTCATAGCAACCCATCGGTCCGGATAAAACAACCGTTCGTGCTCCAACAATAATTTTTTTAAACTGCTCGATTGAGTCTCTTGAGATATCTTTTCCCCTTGAATTTAGTTTAGCAATGACAAGATTATTCATGATTGATAGTTGATTGCTAACAAGGACTGGCAACCGGCCGCCAATTAAAACTTGATCGAATTTTGCCGCCAATTTAGTTAAATCCGCCAATTTATCTTCTTTTGCTCCACCGATAATTAAAACATTTGGTCGAGCTGGATTCTCTAAAATTTTAGATAAATTTTCAATCTCCTCCAAAAAATCAAAACCAAAGGCTGTGGGTAAAATTTTCGGTAAACCCACAATGGAGGCATGCTTCCGGTGGGAAACCGCAAAGGCATCATTGATAAAAAAATCTTTGTCACAAGCTATTTCTTTAGCAAAACTAGGATCATTGGCCTCCTCGCGCGGGTCAAAACGCAGATTTTCCCGCAAATAACAATCTTTCACTCCGGGAAGAAGTTTAGATAAATAGGCGGCAACCGGTTTTAGGCTAGACTTCGAATGAGAAATCAAAGTAATTTTTGCATTTTGTCTCAAAAGATATTTAATCGTGGGCAAAGACTCATCAACTCGAGAAGTATCACTTAAAGAAGGCAAATCATAATTGACCCGGAGCAAAACTCGCTTATTTTTGATCGCCAAATCTTTAATGCTCGGTAACTTCATTCAGCCGATATCCTCAAACTCCAAATGAAACTTCTTTTCGTTTTTTTTCTCCTGATTAACACGACGAATCACCTCTTCCACTGCTTTGATCGGATCGGTCTCATAAAAAACTTTACGCGTGCCTTTGTTGGCTACCCGCAAAATCGTGCGAACAATAGCGGCAATACCGCCGGTATTTTTCATTACACAAACAATTTCGTTTTCTTCAAAAGCACAGGTAAATTCGTTTAATGTTCCCATTCGCCCGTTAATCACAATCGTGGCATCACAGCTTCTGACCATCAATAAATTACGACCGGTGTAGCCGGCTTTAGTATAAATAACGTAATCAAAAATCTTGTCCCCGGGCAAAAGATACTTGCCAACATGCTCCGCCTCTGAAGCCGCCGGCGAAATGCCGATACTCACCCCACCGGCTTTTTTAGCCGCCGCCGCCGCCAAATGGGGAATACCGTGAGTTGCGCCGGTAACAATCGCATGCCCCCGACGGGCAATCTCCGCCCCCACCACTTTGGCAATCGAAGCCGCCTCTTGAGTGTACCCGCCCGCCGAGCCGGAAACGCAAATCTTTAGTTTTTTCATTTAAAACCCTCTGCTAAGTCTTTTAAAACTTTCTCTGGTTCAAGCGCGGTCATCACTGCGGCTGAAACTAACACTCCCACCGCCCCCGTTTGCACCGCCCGAATTACATCTTCTTTTTGATGAACTCCGGCTCCGGCCAAAACCGGCAGAGGCCGAACCGACTCGACCAGATCGCGAATTGCCCTTGGTTGAGCCATCGAAACCGCCACTCGACCGCCAACCAACTCCGGCACTTCATAGGCCAAATAACAGGGCTTAAGCGCCGCTAAACTTTTCCCCTCTTCTATTGTAGAACAACACACTAAAGTTTTCAAAGCCGAAAATTGAGTCAAAAAATTTTTTACCTGAATTAAAGTCATTGGTCGGCTGGAATGATTGAGAAGTACTCCACCTTCAAAGCGACCATCAATAACCGGATAAATCGGCACGCCGCTTTGCTTTTGCACCTGACGGCAAATTTCAACCAATTGTTGACCCTTCTCTCTTTTGCCGTTTGGATAATCTTTAAAATTAACA
Source organism: Candidatus Shapirobacteria bacterium (assembly GCA_043822685.1). Classification (GTDB taxonomy): domain Bacteria; phylum Patescibacteriota; class Microgenomatia; order PFEM01; family JBDRBL01; genus JBDRBL01. Next base: position 11,831 of record JBDRBL010000003.1, on the reverse strand, counting down.
AAGATCATGTGCTAAAAATATTCATCTTTTTCCCAGTTCCAGGGATTAGTATAGATGTATTCGCGAATTTTTGCTAACTCAGTCTCGAGGGTTATTTCCTCTCCTGTTGTAGGGGCGTGATAAATTGCGCCCCTACTTTCTTTAAGCCCTTACGTTCTTTTCCCGATAGTTCTGGATTGCCTTTTGGAGGGCTTGCGCGGCCAAAACAGAACAGTGGAGTTTGGCCGCGGGCAAACCGCCCAAATTATCGACAATTGCCTGATTGGTCAATTTTTCTGCCTCGACCAAGGGCTTCCCTTTAATCATCGTCGTGGCAATGGAAGAGGTAGCAATCGCGGCGCCGCATCCCAAAGTTTGAAATTTGACGCTATCGAGATACTCAACTCCGTCTTTATTTTTAACCTTGATAAACATTCTCATAATGTCCCCGCACTGTTTGTTGCCCACCGTGGCCACGCCATCGGGATTTTTAATCTCGCCCATATTTTGGGGGTGCCGAACATGTTGTAAAACTTTTTCGGAATATAATTGTTTAAACATTTTTGGGCGCCATCCTCCTTAAATCACTAATAATTTTAGGTAAAATCTCTAAAACATAATCAATTTCCTTTTTGGTCGTTTGCGGTCCTAAGGACAAACGCAAGGAACCGTGAGAGGTCTCCTCCGACAGCCCCATCGCTTTCAAAACATGCGAGGCCTCCAAATTACTACTATTACAGGCGGAGCCGGTTGAAGCCGCCACGCCCGCATCGGATAAATGCAATAAAATTGCTTCACCTTCCACCCCATCAACAACAAAAGAAGCAACATGCGGTGCTCGCTTAACCGGATGACCGGTCAATTTAACCCCCGAAATTTTTAAAACACCACTAATCAATTCATCTCTTAAAATTCGTAATTTACTAATTAAATCCGTTGCTTTTCCTAAGGCAACGATATACGGCACGTTCTCCGTACCCGCACGCAATCCTGATTCCTGACTGCCGCCATCCTGTTGACGGACCAGAGGTGTACCTCGGCGAACATACAAGGCTCCTACTCCTTTAGGCGCGCCAAATTTATGGCCAGTTAAAGACAAAAGATCAACGCCCAATCTGTCGATATTGCAATCCAAACATTGAATCGCTTGGGTGGCGTCGGTGTGAAAATAAATTTTATGATCCATTTTTTTCAACAATTGACCGATTTCGATCAACGGCTCAATCGTCCCGACTTCGTTATTAACATACATAATGCTCGCCAAAACTGTTTCTGGTTTGATCGCTTTTTCTAAATCACTAAGATTGATCAGGCCATATTGATCAACAGGGAGATAAGTGACTGTCGCCCAACCAAGCTTCTCCAAATGTTTACAAGTCTCCAGCACCGCCTTGTGCTCAATTTGCGAAGTGATGATATGCGGAGAATTTTTGAACTTTTGAACCTTTAAACCCTCTATCAACCCTTTGTGAGCTAAGTTAATTGATTCGGTGGCCCCGGAAGTAAAGATAATTTCTTCCGGCTTGGCGCCTAAAAAATCAGCCAAAGTTGCTCGACTGGTTTCAATCGCCGCGCGCGCCTGCTGACCCCAATAATGAAACTCGGAAGCGTTGCCGTATTGGGCAGTAAAATAAGGCAACATCGCCTTAACTACCTCCTCGGTTACCGGTGTAGTGGCCGCGTTATCTAAATAGATCGTTTTTTTCATTTAATTAAATCTTTTAAAGTTCGGTTTTTAAACTTTTGTGCCAATTCATCTTCGATCTCTGCCCAAATTTGCCGCGGCCGGCAAATCCCTTCTCGCTCGCAAACCTCGCAGTTTTCGGCGCTATCTCCATTGAGCGCAGCCACAATCTCGGCCAAATTGATCTTTTCGGGCGGACAGGCCAAAAAATAACCCCCAGTTGCCCCTTCTTTGGCTTCAATCAAACCAGCGCGGCGCAATTCAACCGCCACTTGAGTTAAAAAAGCATAAGGCAGGCGACTTTGACGAGAAACTTGACGCAAAGAGAGGGGCTGACCATCGCTTCTCGCCAAGGCAAGCATTAGTTCCAAACCGTAATCAACCTTCTTGGTAAAACTCAACATAACTATGACAAGTATAGTATTAGATTGATAAATTTGTCAAGAAGGAAAAAATGTGTTAGATTAGAAGTATGTGGGAGGAGTTTAAGCGAAATTTAAGGCAACCAACCGTACGTTCCTTGTTTTTTTTAATATTTTTAATTTTGGCGCTGGCTTTATCTTTTCAGCAAATAAGCAAAAAGCAGTTGTACCAAAAAAGGGCGGCGGCGGCGGACACGAAGTGTTATCGGCCCTGCGGCGAGGATACCGAATGTGAAGGACTGATCTGCGGCAAAAACTGGTGCCCGCCGGGAAGCAGTTGCGGCAAATTGCTTCGCTGCTACCAAGCCGCCTGCCCCTTCGACCGCAATTGCAACTGTACTAACTAATCTTGGTCATTTCCAAACGCAAGGGAAAAGTCGCTTTTTGCGGCGTGACAATAAACATAACGCGATAGTCATAAACTTCTTTGGTTTTTCCTCTTTTTGAATCAACCACTTTGTTGATATCCCACCACCGCCGTTCAAACTCCAAAACCGTAAATTTTCGATCTTTGCCGGCATAATCCTTGTAGGGATCGGCCATCATAATCAAGTTCTTTTTCGTCTCTAAGGCCGTTATCAAGCTGTAGTGACCCGGATCATCGTCTTCTGCCTCCTGCCGGGTCGCGTAGCGAAAAACTCCCTGCCACTCCACCCCGACCGGATGTTTAAAAACATTAACCAATTGCGACAATTCCTTAATTGTGGCGCACTCCTTAAACCAAAAGCACAACTCGGGCAATAATTTGTTTATCGTCAGTGCCATTTCCTCCACAAACAGACCCCGTTGGTAAATTTTTTTCTCTAAACCAAGGGCCTGAACAAAATCCTCCTGATCAAGATGAACATTCTGAAAACCGGTAAGCATCTCCAGGCAAGCCGGGCCGCAATAGACATTGTTCTTTTGAACTACCCGGGGCAGGTCGGGAAAATAAAAATTAGCGGATTTCTTTACCATATTTGGAAAGCAGGCTGGCAATCAAATCATCAAAGCTGATGTTGTGCATCGCCGCCACTTCGGTGAAAGGCAGGCCAAGATCGGGACCAAAAGCGGTATTGGGGTTGGAGTCGGTAAAATAAGGCGTATTGGTATGTTCGTCGTAACGAATATCAAATTTGGCATAATCCTCGTGGTGAAGACCGCGAAAAGCCCTAATAGTTAGTTTGGCAATTTTGCTTCTCAACGGTTCAGCCACATAAACATAACGATAGGCCCGCGCGTCATCATAAGATTCAAGACTGGTAAAAAAATGCTTGCCATCGGGTTTTTTACGAAAAATCTTTTGGCCCATAAAAACATGTTTCTTACTGCCGTCATCAAAAACACAGGCCGTAATTTCCGGCCCATCCACAAACTGTTCCATGATCACCGGCAACTTATAGCGGGAAATCATTTTGTCAACTTTTTGCTGGGCTTCACGAAAGGTCTCTTTAACGGCCTTGTTGTCGACACCAACGCTGCCACCACCCTCGTTAAGTTTGACAATCAGGGGCAAACCCAGAGTCTCGTCTACTTTGGTTCCCACCCGACGAATAAATTGAAAGGCGGGAGTGGGAATATCGTAGGCCACCAACATTCTTTTAGTAATATTGCGATTATTACCAATGACCATGCCTTCCATGCCTGCTCCGGTATAAGGAATGTTGGATAGCTCCAAAGCCGCCGGTACTGAAGTTTGCAGACTATCTTTTCCCTTGAGAGTATCAACCAAATTAACGACCAGATCGGGCTTGTCCACCAGCAAGTTGGTCAAAAAGTATTGATTACCGGGAGAAGTTTTACACTCAATTCCCAGTTTTTTAACCGCTTCTGCCACTTCTTTAGCCCGCTCCTCCACCTCCACCTCCGCTTCGTAAGCATCTTTGGTGGGAAACATCTCCGGTTCAACATGAGAGTAAGCTACCGTCACGAAATTAAGTCTTTTAAGAGCGTCTCTGTCAATCTGCAGGACAATTTTGGGCAGCTTTGTTTCACCGGTGGTCGTCGATTCAGCCATAAAATTATCTTACCAAAAAGGAGAGTTTTTTGCTATACTCAACCCATGATCAAAGATGTTAAGCTCAAAAATTTTAAAAACAAGGGCCGGGGAATAATCGCTTTAAAGAATTTTAAAAAGAGAGAAATCGTCGAGGTTTGCCCTATCATCCCTCTGACCCCAAAGGAACGGAAACGCTGCGAAAACACAGTTTTAGATCAGTACATTTATCCCTGGCGTTCCACTCGCGGCGCTTGTATGGTTCTAGGCTACGGCTCCATTTACAATCATTCCTTTGAGCCCAACGCCGACTGGAAACAAAACTTTCGCACCGTGACCATGGTCTATCGCGCCATTAAAAATATTAAAAAAGGTGAGGAAATTACCGTCAATTACAACGGCGAACCCGACGACCGCACGCCAATCGAATGGTTTGAGGTGAAGTAAGTTACAATTCAACTAAATATCTTTTGATAAATTTTCTGGCGGCGGAGAGAGTGTCGTCTTTGAGTTCGGCCGGGCTTTCGGCCACCCAAACAGCAAAATTGTAAAGTCTTTTCGCGTCAATTTCAAGCCATTTTTGGTTTTTAAACAAAAAATACAACAAAGTCGTCATTGCAATTCTTTTATTACCGTTTTGAAAGGGATGATTTTTAACTAAAAGGTAAAAAAGCATGGCGGCTTGACTGACTAGGTCAGGATAAAGTGAATGACGGGCGAAGCGTTGGAAAGGAACCGCCAAACAACTCTCCAAAACATCAGAAAAACGGGTGTCAAAATCTGGAATAGCTTCATTAAAACTCAGGAATTCCCGAGCTAAATAAAAAGTGATTCGTTTAACCTCAATCAGACGGATGGCTTTGGTCATAGGCGGCTAGTAACTTGAGGGTTTCGCCATAATCGGCAATGGTTTTTTTAACGGCTTGGCGAATCAATCGATCCTCTTTGTCGGTCAAACTGTCCCCCGTCAAACTACCAAGTTCGCTTTTGGCAATCACAAAATTACGACCAATCTTAACAGCGGGAATTTGACCGGCTTTGATCTTTTGATAAACAGCCACGCGGCTGATACCCAATAATTTGGCCAACTGGGGAGTAGAAAGAAAGTTAGTTAAGTTCATATCAGTAACTTAACACAAGTTAGGCAACTTGTCAATACTTAACGACTCAAAAAAGATCATGACTCGGGCAGAAAGAATTTTGCCGCTAAAATTATCAAAATGCCTAAAACAAAGGTCGCAAAAAGGAAAAAAGACTTTTTCAGGCTCTCCTCTTTGCGAATTTCGGGCATTAAATCCGAGGCGGCAATGTACAAAAAACCACCGGCGGCAAAAGGAAGTAAATAGGGCAAATAATCCGCCAGCGAAAAAGAAAAATAATAGCCGGCTACTCCCCCAATCACCGCCGTTAAAGCAATCAAAAAATTAGCAGCCAGAGCTTTTTGCCGACTAAAACCAGAGTATAAAAGTACCCCAAAATCACCAATTTCCTGCGGTATTTCGTGTAAAGAAACAGCGATAGTTGTTGTAACCCCCAAACGAAAATCGGTGAGAAAAGCAGCGGCAATCACCAGTCCGTCAAGAAAGTTGTGTATACCATCGCCAAACAAATTCAGATAACCAAAAGCGTGAATATCACAATGTCCTTTGTGGCAATGCCGCCAATGCAGCAACCTCTCAATGAGAAAAAAAAGCAGGAAAGAGACTAAAACCGTAGTATAAACTTGAGTCGGAGACAGCTTCTCCGAGGCTTCGGGCAAAAGATGTAAAAATGCCCCGCCCATCAAACTTCCCGCCGAAAGAGAAACTAAAAAAAGCAAAATCCGATCAAGTTGTTTTGGTTTTATTCCCAAAGTTAAAATTCCCACCAACGAACCAAGACTAACCACCAAGTTAGCTACCACAATATAAAGTAAAACGGTCATTTTTTAGTTTTAATCAGTTGAATAAAAAACGGCAAAATAGAAATAACAATAATGGCCATGATCGCCAACGAAAAATTTTCTTTAACCACGGGAATGTTGCCAAAAAAATAACCCAAAAGCGTAAAGCCAAAAACCCAAACCAAGCCACCGGTAGCATTGAAATAAACAAACTTTCGATACTGCATCCGGCCAATACCGGCCACAAAAGGGGCAAAGGTACGGATAATCGGGATAAAGCGAGCTAAAAAAATCGTCTTGCCGCCATGTTTTTGATAAAAAGCCTGGGTTCTATCAACATGTTCCTGATTAATGGGTACTTTGGGGTGGTTGATTAATTTCTGACCAAAAAAATGCCCGATCCAATAATTGGCCGTGTCACCCAAAAAAGCCGCCAACCAAAGAACCAAGAGTACGACCGGCAAATTAAAAGAGCCAATCGCCGCAAATGCTCCGGCGGCAAAAAGAAGTGAATCGCCCGGCAAAAAAGGGGTAAAAACAAAACCCGTCTCAGCAAAGATAATCACAAATAAAATCAAATAAGAGAGCGTGCCATATTGGGCAATAATCTCCCCCAAGTGAGTATCAATGTGCAAGATAAAATTGATTATGCCCGCCACAATTTCCACCAGCCAACTATAGCAAATCAAGAGAAATAATCATAGAGCAATATGAAAACTTCTCTTCCAATGATACGAATACAAAAGCAAACTGCTACTCGTTATTCGTCCAAAAGTGTGTTATGATATAAATATATGGGTAACTTTAGGCGGGATGATCGATCGGGAGGAAGGAGTTTCGGCCAGAGGGATTTTGGCCGACGGAGTTTTAGCGATCGCGGGCCAAGAGAGATGCATCAAGCCGTTTGCAGTACCTGCGGCAAAGATTGCGAAGTACCTTTTCGACCCACCGGCGACAAGCCGGTTTATTGCAGTCAATGTTTTGAAAAAAGCGGTGGCCGGGACAACCCTCGCCCCCAAAACAACGAACAACTGGAGTCAATCAACCACAAACTGGATAAGATTTTGGATATCTTGACAAAACCAAAAACGGAAGTCAAAGAAACAAAAACTCCCAAAAAGAAAACCGTCTCATAGCGACATGTCTGAAATTATCCTCAAGTTTTGCCTCGGCCTTGCCATCCTCTTGTTCTCGACGCAAAAACTGGTTCGCTTGGCGGAAAAAATCTCTCGTATTTTTCGGATTTCCCCCCTGGTTGTGGGTATTACTGTTGTGGCCATAGGAACATCCCTGCCCGAACTGGCCGTGTCAGCCGTTTCAATTGCAAAACACGACACCGGTCTGGCCATGGGAAACATCATCGGGTCCAACATCGTAAACGTGTTAATGGTGCTTCCTGTCGGTTTGTTTATCGGCAAATTCCGCATCGGTACCACCAAGACTCAACGCAATGCTTTATTTCTTCTTGGGGTGACCGCCATCTTTTTTCTAACTCAATTTATGGGGACGGTCAAATATATCTCGGGAGCTTTTCTTGTAGGACTGGCGATCCTCATCAGCGTCATGGAATATAAACTGGGCATCTTGGGTAGAACACATGAGGATTCACAGCAGTTTAAGAAATTAAAAAATGAAAGATTGGGTGCAAGCGTGGTTTTCTTTGGGTTTCTGTTGGTGTTGGGAATAATAGGAGGAAGTGTTCTTATTGTTGACTCTGTCGAAAAAATATCTCGGTTGACAGGTGTTTCGACAACCATTCTCGGACTAACTTTGATCGCCGTCGCCACCTCCCTGCCCGAACTGCTAACGACCATCCTTAGCCAAGAGGATGGGCAAGAAAAGATTACTGTTGGAAATATCCTTGGAAGCAATATTTATAACCTTTTGCTGGTCGGAGGGATCGTTTCACTCTTTCCTCTAACTGCCATTATTCAAGCAAAAGAGTGGGTGTGGCTGGCGGTCACAACCATCGGGTTTGTGTTTATCTTGAGATATTATAAGGGGCAAAAACCGCCCAAATGGATTGGCTTAGTCTTGTTACTGCTTTTCCTTGTCTATCTGCTGTCTCAATGAAATTATTTCAAAAAACGATACTTGAGCGTTTCAAGTATCGTTAAAAACCCATAGTTAAGACTGCGCATAAAATTAATGCTGGAGGCCTCCGAAAAATAGCGGACGGGAACAGGAATATCGCCAATCCGAAAACCTTTCTTTATTGCCGCCAAAAGCATTTGGGTGTCAAAAATAAAATCATTGGAAAAGGTGCGAAAAGGAACGGCTTTAAGTACCTTGCGCGAGTAAACACGCATGCCGGAATGCCATTCGCCCAGATTTTGGCCGGTGGCTAAATTTTGGAAAAGCGTTAACGCCCGATTGGCATAATACTTGTAAGGAGGCATTCCTCCCTCTAATGCCTCCTGGCGGGTTTTGATCCGTGAGCCAAGCATGACATCAAAATAGCCGTTTTTAATAAAATCAACCAGATGGGGAATAAGCCGGGGATCATATTGATAATCCGGATGAAGCATGACCACAATATCGCCCCCATGATCCAAAGCGACTCGATAACAGGTTTTCTGATTAGCGCCATAACCCCTACTATCCCCACTATTACGCTTTAATCAAAACTCCGAAAAACTATTCTTTTTCCGGCCAAGCGTCGTGGTTTGATCCTTGGGATATCAATAACTATTTCGCTACCATCAGGGTTTCGCAAAAAGAAAGAAGTATGTTTTTAGAAAATATCAACACCACCCAGGTTGTTAAACCCGCTCTTGTTTATCCCCTATACACTCTGGCTGGAATTGTTTTCCCCAAGACCAATCCCATTATTTTATACCATGCCCTGACAGTAGCAATCGGCTTTGGATTGACAATAACACTGTTTGTGCTGGCCCGCATGCTTTGTCAAAACTCCTTCTCCGCCCTTTATGTTCTTTTGCTCGCCTCGCTTGGCGGCGGTTTGGGCTTTTTATTCAGTTCGCCCGAAAGATCGGCCGACTTAAGCATTCCGGGGGTAACCTTTTTAAGCTCTTTTCAAAAACCCCACGAGGCTTTGGCGGCAGTGCTTTATCTCACCTCGCTGGTCTTTTTTTTCCTGGCAATAAAAAACAAAAAAATTTCATTAAAGCAGGAAAAAGTTATCCTTTTGGGTATTTAGGCATCCTCCTTGCCGCCACAACTCCACTTGTTTTTTTGTATGTTTATCACTTTTTTTCCTCCGGGTTCTCCGTCCTTACCAACTACCAGCCACCGACAATTTCTCTTGTCTCGCTCTTGCTCGGCTATGGTGCTTTTGCCGCTCTTTTTGTCGGCCAGCTTTTTTTTCCGATAAAAAAATACCTACTCGCAACCTTTCTTAATATCTGGATCATCGTTTCTTTTATCCTGTCCATCCTGCCTTTTGGCATGAGCAGGCTTTTTCTAAGCGGACTCCTTTTCCCTTTGGCCATTATTGCTATTTTTGTTCTTAAGAATCTTGTCAAGCGATTTAGAACTCCCGCTCTTTATTTAATCTTATTAATTATTTTTCTACCGACCTCTCTTTATATCTTCAACAAAAGAATTAGTGAGGTGAAAAGCAACTTGGTCTTCCGGATCAAACTCCGGACTACCCCAATCGGGCTAATCAGGCAAACTTCTTTTACCAGGGCAAATTTTCACCCGAAGAGGCTAAGTCGTTTCTGAAGCAAAACCAAATACATCTGGTTGTCTCCGATGACTCCCCCTATTTCTTTCTCATAGAGGTTTTCCGCAATCAGGACATAAAAATTTATAAATTCTAATCGATTCTGCTACCACCGAGACTTGAGCAGATACTCCATCTCGTCCACGACTCGCCCGGGGCTCTTCATCCGATAGCGCGTCCCAAAAATATCTTTACAGCAAAAATTACACCGATAGGCACAGCCTCGACTCGTTTCTATCAAACCGGCTGGATTTTTCCGGCAAGACAATCGGGAATTCCTGTATTTGCTTAAATCAAACAACTGCCACGCCGGCAGGGGCAAATTAACCAGCATTACCCTGACGGGATGACCGAGTTTCATATTGAGGCGGGATGAGGCCGGTGCCGTCACGCAACAACGCCGGTAAAACAGGGACTGTGCGCAGAAAAAATGCGCCCCGCCGCCGCCAGAGCATTAATCAGTGGATTCTTGGTCATCTTTCGCGAGAAATCAACGGACCATCCCTAAAAGCTTCATCTGCCTTCATCATATAAACTTTCCTTAGGACATGCAAGTAGTAAAATGTATAACTGCCAAAGTGCGCAAAGTGGAGTTAAACAATTTTATCCACTCTGTCAATCATGTATTTGACTGCCTCGTTCGCGTTAATCATTGATATTTCTATTTCGGGGTGTTTTTGCTGAAATACGCGAAAGATCTCGTCGGCAAACGCTTGTCCGATGGTTGAAACCTGATCAAAATTCAAAATTATATGCTTGAACTTCTCAAGACCTATTAAAATTCTTCTCGCTTGCGACCTCGAAACATAAATCGTACCCATTTTATACAACCTCACTTGAATTTCAGTTTTATCGAAACCTGGATCAGCGTGATCTGTTTCGTGCAAAGAAAAAACATCCGTTAGGTGTTTCTTTGTATTTTTAGAAATTAAAAAACTGACTTTTGTTCCTTTTCTCGACACAACCTGTTCAAAAAATATGTCAGGAATACTGTTATCAACAGTCATAGAATAGCCAAAACTGTCCAACACAAAAAGACCGGCAATCTTGGAAGTAAAAAAGATTCCTTCCCCTGAATGTGTGCGTGGATGAGTGGTGGTTTTTCCTTTTAATATATCTTGCATCGCTTCAAACTCATTCTTCAAATCTCTTTTGCCCATCACGTTTCTAAAGACTCCGACACCGTTATCGGAAACTTCAAACCACAGCGTTTTTTCATCTGCGCCCACTTTTATGTCAATGAATTGCGATTGAGAGTGCTCGATTGCATTATTTAACATTTCTGAAAAGGCATAATCAAAAACGCTCCTCAAATTGTCGTCAAGTTGAATCAAAAATGACGCCTGATGATTAATACTGTCAAGAACCTCATCTTCCCTGGTATTTGCTCGAGACAAATGCTTCTTAATAAAATGCCCGAGCTCGGAGACATTTTCGGGCAATGCGTAAACAGCCCCGGCGGTTGAACCAGACTTTACCAAAATCCCCCGCTTAACCAGTTCCGAAATGGATGCACTTACCCACACTCTCGAAATCCTTCCATTCATGGCGTTCACCACATCAGAAGTTTTGAACTTCTTTTGTGTCTTGGCTACGGATAATATTGTGTCTTTTACATCCATAAGTTGTAAACTCATATTATCAGTTGTCAAGTGAGTTGTCAAGTCAGTCAATTTGTGAAACTTCTAGCTACTTAACTGCTGAAAAAGTAATACTCACCGTATAGTCTTTTAAAAATCGCTCCAGCTACACACCCACTTAATAATTCATCGTCGTTTTTTATTTTTTTGAATGAGGCTAAACTTGGTATATTAAGTGCCGATTGGCTCCGAACGCTGAACGAAATCTTTACCCCGTAGTCAGCTTTGCTGTACTACTGGGGCGAACTTTTTTTAGCGAAAATCCGAACGCTGAATTTTGATCCGCCAACTGGCGGATTAAGCTCGGGCGGGCCCCATAGCAAAGCCTTCGGCTTGCAACGGGGCAAGCAAAAAGCAAGAATTTTTGTTTACCCCGTAGGGAAACGAAGTTTCTCCTTCGGGGCCCGCCCTCGCTTGCCCGTCCGAAGCCGAAAGGCGAAGGAGGGCTTTTCCGCCGCCGCCGAATTTCGTGCCAGTTGAAAACTGGCGCGCCGCCTAATTTTTAAACCTAAATAAATCACCTATTTTCAACACACTTCTGTTTTCCATCCAACCAATATC
>JBDRBL010000002.1:0-44111 GCA_043822685.1 Candidatus Shapirobacteria bacterium | reverse complement strand
TTTTGTTTATATTGAGGGAGGAATTTTGCTGGTGGATATTGGCAATCATGGAGAAATTTATCAGGCGAATTAAGGGCGGCGAGGGCTCGGCGGTGGCCGCTCCGATGGCCAAAAAAATCCTCGAGGCGTGGTTCGGGAAGTGATTTATTGCTATTGCCAATGAGAAACTGTTACTTTAGGTTTACCGCTGACAAGACCAGTGTCTTCGACGAAAAAACTATCTTCACCAGAGAAAAAGTCCAGCATGGCACGAAAAGCCGCGGAATCTCCATCTTGCTCTAACGAAATCAAATCCGCTGCGAGGCGAGCCTCTTTTGCGCTCAATTGTCTTTCGATTCTTTCCATTGGGACGCATTTTACCACCACCACTACTACCATGTCAAGCAAGGTCGAGATGGCTACGAATTACGGTTTTTCTTCGTCTGCGTGAAAACTTTTAGGAGTGCTAATATTGTGAGTAACTTTATTACTCACTAAACAACTGATAGAAAACATGCTATTATCATTTTCATGGACACAAGGCTGATTATCGTCGAGAGCCCGACCAAGGCCAAAACACTGGCGCGCTTTTTGGGAGGAAAATATCAGGTGGCGGCGACTTTGGGTCACTTGCGCGATTTACCCAAAGAATCTTTGGGAATTGACTTGGAAAATAACTTTACGCCGCAGTATCAATTAGTGGACAAGAAAAAAGAAACGTTTAAGCAAATTGAAAAACTGGCCGCTGCCGCAACGCAAATTTATTTGGCCACCGATCCTGATCGTGAAGGAGAAGCCATTGCTTGGCACGCCGCCGCGCTTTTGCGCGGAGATCAGCCTTTGGCTGAAAAAATCTTTAAAAGAATTACTTTTCATGAGATTACCAAGACTGCCGTGGAGAAGGCTTTAAATCAGCCGGGGGAAATTAACCTGCCCTTGGTCAATGCCCAGCAGGCGCGCCGGGTGCTGGATCGCCTGGTTGGCTACAAACTTTCACCGCTTTTGTGGCAAAAAATCCGCAAAAATTTGTCGGCTGGCCGGGTGCAAAGTGTCGCCGTTCGGCTGATTGTCGAGAAAGAGCGCGAAGTGGCAGCCTTTAAGTCCGAGGAATACTGGCATCTCTGGGTCGAGCTGACCAACGGCCACTCTTTTCTCGCCAAATTAAACCAAAAAGTGACCAGTGGTCAAGAAGCCAAAGCGCTGATGGCCCGGCTCAAACAATGCCGCTATTCCGTGGCCGCCCTTGACCAGAAAGAAGTCTCCCAAAAACCTGCCGAGCCTTTTCGAACGGCGACCCTTCAGCAGAAAGCGGCCCAAGCTTATGGTTTTACCGGTCAAAAAACGATGCGCGCCGCCCAGTCACTTTACGAAAAGGGGCTGATTACCTATCATCGGACCGACTCGGCTTTTTTGGCTGATGAGGCGATTACTCAAATTCGCGCCCAAATTAAAAAAAAGTGGGGAGAGAAATATCTGGCTCCTTCGCCGCGGCGCTATCTTTCCCGGGCCAAAGTTGCTCAAGAGGCCCATGAAGCGATCCGTCCGACCCGGATTACACAGGAAGAGCCGGCCGGCCTGGACAAGAATGAACAGAGACTTTATTTTTTAATTTTTCGCCGCACTCTCGCTTGTCAAATGAGCGATGCTCTTTGGCAAAATACTCGGGCAGAGATTCTTGGTTTGGACAAAGGCAAGCGCTATGAATTGCTGGCCGAAGGCAAACACCGGCTTTTTGACGGCTGGTTGAGGCTTTATCCCCGGCGCGAAGAGGAGAAGCCGCTGCCGGTTTTAAAAGTTGACGAAGAATTGCGCCGCCTGTCGCTTCGCTCCGAGCAAAAATTTACCCAACCGCCGGCTCGTTATAGCGAGGCGGCTTTAATTAAAACCTTGGAGCAAAAAGGGATTGGCCGGCCCTCGACTTACGCGCCGATTCTGGTCACGATCCAATACCGGCAATATGTCGAAAAAATCGAGGGAAAATTTCACCCCACGGCCTTGGGGATTACCGTCAATGACTTTTTGCTCACCCACTTTAGCGACCTTTTTGATTATGATTTTACCGCCAGAATGGAAGACGATTTGGATGCGATTGCGAATGGCCGTAAAGAATGGGTGCCTTTGGTGCGGGATTTTTATCAACCCTTTTCGGCCAAATTAACCAGTGTTGTCAAAACCGCCAAGCGGGTGATAGTGCCGGTGGAAAAGACTGGCCAAAAATGCGGGCAGTGTGATCAGGGCGAGATTGTTATTCGAGTCGGCCGCTTCGGTAAATTTCTTTCCTGCTCGCGTTATCCGGAGTGTAAATATACCGCGCCGTATATCGAAAAAGTCCTTGACCAAAAATGCCCGCAGTGCGGAGGGGAAGTGGTGGTGCGGCGGACCAAGCGCGGCAAACGCTTTTACGGCTGCGGCAATTACCCTAAATGCACTTGGGCCTCCTGGCGCAAACCGAAATGAAATGGTTTTTAATTGCTTCTTGACAGCATGCTGTATATGTAGTATTGTGTCGTTATGAATTTGACCCAGCATCGGACTCAATTGTTTTTGGATGAGGAGCGTTACTCTTGGCTGCGTTATCGGGCTTTTAGCGAGGGAAAAACTATGGCTCAAATTGTGAGAGAATTGGTGGATGAAAAAAGATCTTCTCCGTCCGCTTACCCAAAAATTTGGAGACTAGTGGGAAGTATTAAAAGTAAGTTGTTAAAAGACTTGTCTGTTAATCATGATCGGTATTTGGCCAAAGATTTTACGCGCTAATTTAATATGCGAGTTATTTTAGATACCAGTGCTTGGTTAGCCTCGATAGTTCAAAGTGATGTCTTTCATCGACAAGCAAAAGATTTTTTGTCGAAAAAACCGGAGTTGGTCGTTTTGGAGAGTGTTTTTGAAGAGTTGATGGCCTTAATTCAATCCCGTTTTACCAAAAAAACAGCGGAAAAACACGGTGAGGCGCTGCAAGGAATAGGTATTTATCTTTTAAATAAAGAAGAGTTTGAAAATGCTTGGCGAATTTATTGTCAATCAAAATTAACCATTAGCTGGGTTGACGCGACGGTGATCTTTGTTTCCCAAAAACTTGATCTGCCTGTTTTTACTTTTGATCGCCATTTCAAGCAGTTAAAATTAAAAACCTTGCCCTGGGCGGGAGGATAAGGATGATTTTAGCCGATCGGGAAATTATTGCTCAAATCAAAAAAGGCCGTATCAAAATTGTCCCCTTCGACCCCGTGGCAGTTCAACCTTCAACTGTTGATTTGCATTTGGAGAACAAGGTGCGGGTGTTTGATAGCTGGAAATGCGGCTTGATTGTGGATCCTGGTTTTAGCGGCTGGCTGACCTTCGAGATTTCTAATCTTTCCCGTTTGCCGATCAAAATTTATGCGGGGATGCGCATTGCGCAAATCTGTTTTTTCCAAGTGACCAGTTCGGTTCTGCGTCCGTACGGGAGCAAACAGATCGGCTCCAAATATCAAGGTCAAAAAGGACCCACGGCCTCGCGCTTGTGGATGGATTTTCAAAAATGAAGCGGAAGATTTTTGCCGTTTTGGGGGTTCAGCCGGAGCCGGGCGGCTACGCTTTGGCCAAATTTTCCCGCACGCCGGTGTATAAATCCTATCAGGATTGGGTCGTGGAGCTAAGCGAGAAGGGGGCGGAAAAATTTTATAACTCGTTTTATTTTCAATATGGCCATGCCAGTATTGCCGATCTGGCCCATGTGGCAATGGTGGTGGAAAATATCTCCCAGCCTGCTCGCTTTTTACTTTTGGATGATCAATTAATTGACGCCCAGAGTCGTTCTACCCGATATGTAGACTACTCCAAGTGTGAATTTATTACTCCGCCGGAGATTAAAAATGATTCTAAAACGCTATCAATTTATCAACAACACAATTGTAATCTAATCGCCCTTTATCAAAAAATAACGGAAAGAGTTACTCAACTTTATTTACGTCGTTATTCTTCGACTTGTCCTGCCGATATGGATAAAGAGACTTTGACTCGGGCTTTGTATGCGCGCTCGTTTGATGTTGCGCGCTACGTTTTGCCATTCTCTTTACCAAAAGGCATGGGTGTGCTTGCCAGTGCGCGTACTTGGGAAAGAATTATTACCAAGTTCTTATCCTCGCCCTTACTGGAGTGTCAAGAGATTGGTGTCGAGTTGCAACAAGCAATTTGCCAAAAACCGGCTTTCAATCCGGCTTTAAATAAACTTAACCCCAAAGATTTTCGTGCTATTTTTGGGAAAAATATTGCCCTGCCAACTTTAGTGAAATATGCGCAAAAAAATACTTATCAATCACAAGTTTACGATCAGTTAAAAAACTATCTACCCAAAATTAAAACTCTCGATTCAACTAAAACGGCTTTGCATGAGCGGATTAGACCAGAAATTGATTTAGTTACCACTTTGTTATACCGTGTTTCTGATTTTTCCTATCGTCAACTTTTGAGTGAAGTGAAAAAATTTTCTCCGGCGAAAATTAATAAAATTATCGAAATTGTTTATCGCTTGCGTGGTGAACATGACTCTTTGTTGCGCGAACTAAATACTGGCAATCTTATTTTTGATTTATGTTTGGATATCGGCGCCTATCGTGATTTGCATCGCCATCGTAATGTTATTCATATTATCAAGGACTTTCGACCGGTCTACGGTTTTGCTTGTCCGAGGGAGATCAAAGCTGTTGGTTTGGCCCAAAAATATCAGGAGATGATGAAAAAAGCGGAAGCGCTTTTTTGGAGAATCGAGAAAAAATATCCTCATGTTGGCCAGTATGTTTTACCCTTAGCTACTTATCGGCGAGTTTTAATGCGCATGACGCCGTGGGAGTTGCAATATTTAACCGAGTTACGGACCAAACCAACCGGCCACTTTTCCTATCGCCAGGTTGCCTACACTATGTATCGGCACTTTGCCCGCCGCCATCCGGCCTGGGCCAAACACTTCCGCGTCACCGATTATCGAACGGTTGATTTCTGGCAGAGATGAAGCTGAATTTAACACATTTGTTGACGGTCGTCCACGTCTGTGTTAAAAATTGCCCTTTTGAGGATGAACGGGTAAAATAGGCGGTAATGCTGGATCCGATTTTTGAACTCATAAAACAAGAGGAAAGGCGTCAAAAAGAGACGTTGATGCTCATTCCTTCGGAAAATTATGCCTGGCCGGAGGTGTTGGTGGCGCTGGGCAGTTGCTTGACTAACAAGTACGCCGAAGGTTACCCGGGTAAACGCTACTATCAAGGCAACACGCTTGTTGACGAAATTGAAAATTTGGCTATCGCTCGGGCCAAAAAACTTTTTGGCACGCCTCACGCCAATGTCCAGCCTTACTCCGGTTCGCCGGCCAATCAGGCGGTTTATTTGGCTACTTGTCAGGTAGGGGAGAGAGTTTTGGGGATGGAGCTGGCCGCCGGCGGTCATCTGACTCATGGCGCCAAGGTCAGTTTTGCCGGCCGGTTTTATCAGGCCAGTACTTATGGGGTTAGTTCCAAGGACAATTGTTTGGATTATGAGGCGATTTTGTCTTTGGCCAAAAGAGTTAAACCGAAGCTGGTTTGGGCCGGAGCAACGGCCTATCCGCGCTTGTTTGATTGGGCTAAGTTTAGCCACATTGCCCAAAGTGTCGGGGCGTATCTGGCAGCGGACATTTCGCATTATGCCGGTTTGATCGCCGGCGGGGTTTATCCCTCACCGGTAAAGTTTGTCGATCTTGTTACAACAACGACTCATAAAACTTTGCGCGGACCGCGGGGAGCAATTATCATGGTGACAGCAAAAGGTCTGTGGAAAGATTCGGATTTGGCTCAAAAGATTGACCGGGCGGTCTTTCCCGGTTTACAGGGCGGGCCGCATGTAAACAATATTGCCGCCATGGCAATTGCTCTTCGCAAAGCGCAGAGTAAAGACTTTAAAGCTTATGCTTGGCAGGTGGTCAAGAATGCTCAAGCTTTGGCCGCCGAGTTGATAAAATTGGGTTTTGATTTGGTTACCGGCGGAACGGATAATCATCTTTTACTCATTGATTTGCGTCGCCAAAAAATCAATGGCCAAGATGCGGCGGTTAAATTGGAACGGGCGGGGATTGTGGTTAACGCCAATGCCATTCCGTTTGATCCCAATCCGCCCCGACGCCCTTCCGGTCTTCGCTTGGGTACTCCGGCCGTTACCGCTCTTGGCCTGAAAGAAAAAGAGATGATCTCAATTGCCCGGCGGATTAGTCGGGTTTTACAGAGTTAGCATAATTTTTGCCAGGTCGAGGCCGTTGATCAGGTTGGTATTTTGGCAAGTGATATTTTCTGTTTGCCCATAGTGAATCAACGCTGTTTTAAAATCATTGAGGGTAATTTGACCATTGCCGTCGAAGTCGCAGGCAATCGGAGCAGTCGGGCTATCGATTCCCCGCATTTGTGAACTTAATTCCCGCACTTGCTCGGCTGTCAGAATTTGATAATATTTATCCTGCAGGCAAAAATACGAGACCGGCACTTCTTTCAGTGTTGCGGTAATCGAGTCATAGATTGATTTTTGCATCTCCGCCGACTCGTTGTCGGGAATCGCCCAAGGGTAGCCCGGTTCAAAACCGACTCGCGCCCGATCGGCCAGCGAGGCCATGAGGCGGTGATAATACCGATCGGTACTGCTTCCTTCCTGGGCGTACTTGCGGTTCCAGCCGTTCCATTTTACATAGATACGGCTCCCGTATTTGTCCACCAGTCGATTGGCGGCAGTACCGCCGGTGTCATTGCCGTAGATGCCGCCGCCAAGCTGGAGGACAATCGGATAATCGGGAAATAAGCGAAGATACAAGGGCGCCAGCCAATTTACCAAAGCCTCGAGGTATTTTTCGTCGGTATAGCCGGCGGCCAGATATTTTTTACAATCATCTCCGTTGGGACAATCGGACCGGGTGATCATCTCGCCAAAACTGCCGCCGCTCATCATCACCACCGCTTTGATTTTGTCGCGATACGGGAACGAGGGCGCGTAGAGATGTTCGCTGATTTTGGTAAGCAGTTCGGTAAATACTTGTTGAAAGGCGGGGTTCCAAATCGGAAAAGTTGAGGCATTCTTCGGTTTTAATTTAATGTATTCTAGCGCTGGGTCATTTTTGGCCCACTCGGGCACGGTATCGGGCATGGCCGTCATAATATTGAGCCACATCGAGGTATTTGGTTTGGCGGTGAATTGGTCGGCCAGTTGTTTGTCTAGTTTGGCAAAGGTATACTGGCCTTTTACCGGTTCAATTTTATTCCAGTTTTCCTCTCCGCCGCCCCAGTAAAACCAGTTAACCGATTCAGCGTAACGGCCCGTTCCCGGCCAATGGCAGACGCCAAATCCCAAACCCGGAGGCGAGATGGCCGCGGCCGCGTTTTTAACGGCTGTTGCCAGCAGGGCGAAGGAGATCAGACTGGAAATAAGGATTTTTTTCTTCATCCCTTTATACTATATAATACTCAAGAGATGATTATCAACGGCAAAAAGTGGGCGGATGAGAAAGAAGCGGCTCTGGCGCAAAAGATTGCTTTGTTCAAAAAAACTCATCATTTTTCTCCGGGCTTGGCGGTTGTTTTGGCTGGAGATGACCCGGCTTCCAAAATGTATGTTGCCCTAAAAGAACAAGCGGCCAAAAGAGTTGGTTTGCACTTTGAAAAACATCTTTTTTCTCAAAAAGATTCACTTCAATTAATTAAATCGCTGCTCCAACAAAAAAATAATGACCAATTAATTACCGGTATTTTGATTCAACTGCCGCTTCAATTAATTAAACCAGCCGATTTAATTAATCAAATCGCTCCCCAGAAAGACGTCGATTGCTTGACTGATTATAATTTGTCGCGATTAAACAAAGGTCAAGCGCTTTTTTTACCGGCCACTCTTAAGGCAGTCTTAGTAATAATTAAAAATTTTGAATTAGAAATTAAAAATTCTTCTGTTTGCGTCGTGGGGGCGACGGGATTTATTGGCAAACCGATTGCCGATTATTTGGATTTTCTGGGAGCTGGGGTCGATCGCTGTGATCGCAAAACAGCTGATTTATCGCTTCACGCCCGTCGGGCGGATATTTTGATTTCGGCGTCCGGCGTTCCCGGTTTGATTAAAAAGAACATGGTCAAACCCGGCGCTTTAGTGATTGACGTCGGCTCGCCTCAAGGCGATGTGGACTTTGTTGAAGTCAAAGATGTTGCCGGAGCGATTACTCCCGTCCCCGGCGGCGTCGGCCCGCTGACTGTCGTTTCTCTTTTGGAAAACGTCTTCTTAGCCGCTCAATCCACCAGCATATAACCCTGTTTGCGGCGGGTTTGGATGACGGCGGGGTTGATCCCCAATAACTCTAATTTATCGCGCAGGCGTTGAATGGTTTTGGCGATTGCCCAATAAGAAAATTTTTTTTCAGATTCATTTGGCCAAATAACTTCTGCCAGAGAGTCAAAAGAGCAAAGCTGGTTTTTCCGTTGAATAAGTGTTTTTAAAAGTTTTTGTTCAACCTCGCTGAAAGTATTCTTGACAGGCTTGGCCATAATTATAAGCTGATCGTTTTTGATGTCGAAGAGCGATTGGTTGTTAATGCCCAATTTCTGTTGATATTTTTGATTCTCCAAAGAAAGCCGGGCATTTTCCTTTTGATTGATTAGCGACAGAGTGGGCGAATACTCCGGAAAGAGTTGAGCGAATGAGCTCTGGGTGAGGAGGATGTCCACAAAAGCTTCTTTCTCGCTCCAATTATAACCTCGACCTCGGTTGCTCAATCGATGCATCAAAGCGCCGGAGACGACCGCTTCGGCCAAATGCCCGAGATTCATATCTAGGCGGACGTAAACAGACAATTGGTCATCCTTAAGATCAAAAGAAGACAAACTGCCAAAAGATGTTGGTTGAATTAGTAGCTTTTGCAACTTAAGGTGCGGGAAAAAATGGTTAAAATAGGTCCAAAACTGCGGGGCGGTTTTTTGCCAATTTTTCTTGAATTGATTAACGGCGGCTTCTTCGCTTTGCCAACCCCAGGCCAGCAGTTGTTTTTTAAGTAGTTTAACTACCATCGGAGCGGCAGGCATGGGGATTAACGGCGGCATTTGGGCGCATTTTTTGAGGAGCGAAAAAGAATAGTTTAAATCGGGCAAATAAACGCTTTGGCCGTTGCCGGGGATGGGATAAGGTAGAACCAAAAACCCGGCTTTGGTAAAAAAACGATTGACGGTGTGATGCAGGGTATTGATGATTCGATCCGTTTCGGTGTCAAGCGAATAATTCCATTTGGTCGGTGGCATTTTCATACCCTATAGTATATCAACGACTCGGCCAATTGTCAAAAGCGAGTCAAGATAAATGGGAAGGCTTAAGCTATAAGATGAGTAGATGACAAGAGAAATTGGAACCGCAATAGAAGGAAGAACGGTATTTAATTTGATTGAACGCCCCGAAGAACTTGAGGTTGCGATTGATTTAGTCAATCGGGGGATAAACCAAGGCCAAGCGGCCCTAACGATTGTTGGCGAGAAAGGTTTGGGTAAATCAACTTTTCTAGAACAATTGGCAGGGGAATTGCGACAGCAAGGGCGGACAGTTGTTGGGGTGGTTTCGGGCACCTCTTTTGATCCCCTGATTATTCCTCAAGGTGTTGTGCCTTCGGTTTTGGAGGAGGTTTGCGATGGAAATGCTGGCCGTGCTCGGGCCATGATTTTGAAGACCAGTTGGCAGGCCGCGGCATATATGGGGGGGATTCCAATAGGGACCTTGGGTTTGGGAATGGAAGCTTCTTTGGACGAACTTGGTTGTTGGGTGGAAGTGGGTGTTCGACAATTAGCAGGGAGGACTCTTGAAAAAACAGATCAACCATTGCTTCTCCTAGCGGATTTGGGAGAACCTCTCCCCAATCCCGAGAGTTGGAAAGCGGCGGAAAAGTTGGACCGTTATTTTTTAAATCACCTAGCTGGTGTTCCGGGTCTTTTTCTTGTTTTGGCTCGAGGATCAAGATATCCTTCTTCGATTAATCCCGAGTTGCGTCTTCATACAACTGAGTGGCCATTACCCGCTTTTCCTCTTTCTTCGGTTCAACGTCTAAAAGTTATTGAGGAGCGTTTGACAGAGGTTTTTTCATTGGAAGAAAGAGAGCGATGGCTGCCGTTATTAAAATTGATTTCGGTTTGGGACGTTGGTTTGCGTGAATTTGAAGAAATCAACCAAGTTCCAGGTCTCGCTGTTGAACCGTTAGGTGATATTCCCGAATCTTGTTCTTTGGAAAGGGTGATTATCTTCTTAAGAAGAAAGGGCTTGTTATATTTTAATGAAAAAAAAGATGGCTGGACGCTTGGTTATTTAGGAGACTTACTTCAACATCAGCTTAGGGAAGAACAGCCGGAAATTTGGCGACAAGTAAAGCTGGCGGCTTTTAATCGTTTTTATGACTGGGAGGCAGAATTCCGTCATGGAGCTTGGACAGAAGCGGCAAATCATTATCTTGATCAATATCAAGAGGATCAAATTTAAACGACCTCTTCCTTGTCAATTAACCAAAAGTTTGTTAGAATGCCCTCACTAATGAAAGATATTTCTTTGGAAAAATTGTTGGAGGTCGGAGCCCATTTTGGTCACCAAACCAAGCGCTGGCACCCCAAGATGAAACCTTATATTTATGCCGCTCGCGACGGGGTTCATATTTTTGACTTGGTTAAAACCAAGGAAGGGCTGGAGGAAGCTTGTCGATACGTTGAGAAGATTACCGGTGAAGGCGGGACCCTCGTTTTTATCGGTACCAAGCGTCAGGCGCAGGCGATTATTGTTGAGGAGGCGAAAAAAGCCGGCTTTCCCTGTGTTTCCAACCGTTGGCTGGGCGGAACGATCTCCAATTGGTCACAGATCAAAAAAAGTCTTGATAAATTGGCCGAGATGACGCAAAAACGCGAAGCGGGAGAGTTTAAAGCCTACACCAAAAAAGAGCAGTCGCAGTTTGATCAGGAGATTGTTCGGCTCGATCGGCGCATTGGCGGCTTGACCGGTTTAAAACAGCCGCCCGAGGCGATTTTTGTGGTTGATGTGAAGAAAGACCTAGCGGCGGTTCGGGAAGCTCGGACCAAGGGAGTAGGCGTGGTGGCGATTGTTGATACCAATGTTGACCCCGGTTTGGTTGATTATGTTATTCCGGCCAACGATGATGCGGTTAGCGCGATTAAGCTGATTGTCGGTGCTGTCGCCGCCGCCGCCAAAGCCGGTCGGGAGGCATGGGAAAAGAAAAATGAAAAAGCCCAATCTTGACCAGATTAAAGATCTTCGCTCCCAAACCGGCGCGGGCGTAATGGACTGCCGCCGCGCCCTGCAGGATTCAGAGGGCGACAACGAAAAAGCTAAAAAATGGCTGCGGCAAAAGGGCTTTCAGCGTGCCGGCAAACGCGCCGGCCGCGAGACCAGTCAGGGTTTTATTGAGACTTATTCCCATGCTGACGGCAAAATCGTTAGTCTGGTTGAGCTTTTGTGTGAGACGGATTTTGTGGCGCGGACCGAGGACTTTCGGCGAACGGCTCACGAAATTGCTCTGCAGATGGCCGCCATGTTTCCCCAAAACAAAGACGAGCTTTTAAAACAGCCTTATATTCGCGATGCCAGCCAAACGATTCAAGATCTGATGAGTGACTTGGCGGGTAAAACCGGCGAGAACGTGCGAATTGGCCGGCTTGCGCGCTGGCAGATTGGCGATTAAAATAAATTTTAATGGATGCGGTTAAGAATAATATGGAGCAGGTGCTGGTCCTTCTGCGTCAGGACCTGAACACCCTGCATGCCGGGCGGGCCAGTTCTTCTTTGATTGAGAAGCTGGTAGTTGAGGCCTACGATACCAAGATGCCGCTGATGGAGCTGGCGACGATTTCCACTCCCGAAGCCAATCAACTCGCCGTCAGCCCTTTTGATCCGGGTATCCTTAAAAACATTGTCAGGGCTCTTTCTCTGCATCAGGAACTGCATCTCTCACCTCAAATTGATGAAAATAATGTTATTCGACTTGTTTTGCCGCCTTTGACGGCCGAGCGAAGAGAGGAACTGGTTAAAATTTTGCGCCGGAAACTGGAATCAGCCCGGATAATGATCCGGCAAGTTCGCGCCGACAAGATGCACCAGATTAAAGCGGAGAGTGAAAATAAAACTCTTAATCAGGATGAAAAGAAAAAAGCGGAAAGTGATGTGCAAAAATTGACTGATGATTATAACCAGAAGATTGGAGAGATGGGGAAAGCGAAAGAAACAGAGCTCTTGTCACTTTAAAAATGTTGTTAACCGTAATCACTTTTCTCCTTGTTTTATCGGTGCTTGTTCTCGTTCATGAGGGCGGTCATTTTCTGGCGGCGAAAAAAGCCGGGATTAAAGTGGAAGAATTTGGGGTTGGTTATCCACCCAGAATTTTTGCCCGTAAAATCGGGGGGACAGAATATTCTTTGAATTTGTTGCCACTGGGCGGTTTTGTCCGTCTTTATGGTGAAGATAATTTAAATACTCAAGCTCGGGCTTCTTTTTGGGCGCAATCCAAAAAGGCTCGTGCCAGCGTTATTTTTGCCGGTGTGACCATGAATTTCCTGCTGGCGATTTTCGTTTTTGCCGCCGTCTATTCGGTAACGGGCCTGCCGGTTAAAACCACCAAGGTTAATATTGTTGGGGTTGTGCCCGGTTCACCCGCCGATCAGGCCGGTCTGAAGGTGGATCAGCGGATTACCGCCCTTGACGGTGTTGCCGTTAAAAACACGGACGATTTTATTGATCTGACTCGGGGAAAATTGGGCCGGGAAGTTGTTTTGGAAGTTGACGGCCAAGCGGTTAAAATTACTCCTCGACAGGAGGCGCCGGCCGGCGAGGGTCCGCTGGGGGTAGTCATTTCTTCTCTTGAAATGAAACATTACCCCTTCTATCAGATGATTCCCTTGGGCATTGCCGAGGGCTTCAAAGAGGCGGTCGGTTGGGGCCAATTAATTCTCGCTTCTTTGGGCAAGATGTTTTTGGAGTTATTTACTCTTGGCCGTGTACCCAAAGATGTCGCCGGCCCTTTGGGTATTCTGCAGATCACCTCCGGTGTGGCTAAAACCGGCTGGCTCGCCGTGGCGCAGTTTATGGGGATTTTGTCGGTTAATTTGGCGGTGATTAATATTTTGCCTTTTCCCGCTTTGGATGGGGGAAGATTGGTGTTTCTGATTTATGAGCTGGTGACGCGGCGGCGGCCGCGGTCGGGAGTGGAGCGCTGGGTGAATACCGCCGGCATGGCGACTTTGTTATTTTTGATTATGCTGGTAACGATTGGCGACGTTTCTCGGTTGTTTTCAACGACCGCTTTCGGCCAGCAATTGAGCAGTCAATTTCGCTCCCTCTGGCCATTTTGATCTTAAAATTTGATTTTTGAAGGTAGATACCCTATAATAAAAGGACAATGTGTGAAAGAAAGGGGTGCGGAGATTTTTCTTTTGTCAACGGGGAAGGGAGGACTTGGATTCCCGTTCCTGCCTGTGGTCAGGCGGGAGGGTGTCCCGCCTTTAGCTCCCAGACTTTGCTGGCAATAGATCGTGCCGCTGGACGCAGGGCAGGGGCGAGACTTGTCCGCCGGCCGCCGCCCCGAGTAGGAAGAGGAATTGAGTGGCGAACTCTGCGTATCGCCCAAATCGCCTAATTTTTTGTTATAATATCTTCGTGCTGTATTCGAAACTTTTTGGCAAAACGGTCCGCGAGGCGCCCAAGGGTGCGCTTTTGGCAAGTCACAAATTACTTTATCGGGCCGGTTTTGTGCGCGATTTATGTGCCGGACGCTTGATGTTGACGCCGTTGGGCGAACGGGTTGAGCAAAAAATAATTCAAATTATTGATGAAGAGATGGCGGCGATTGGCTCCCAGCGGGTTACGGTTCCCACTTTTCATCCCCTAGAACTTTGGCAGGCAACTCATCGGGACGAGGCTTTTGGGGCGGGTTTGACGCAAGTGACTGATCGGCGGGGAGCTAAATTTGCCGTCGGCGCGACGGCCGAAGCGGTGATGGTCGAGTTCGTCAAAAAATTTTCGCCTTCCTGGCGGGATCTGCCGATTGTTATTCACCAATTTTCTAACAAATTTCGAGATGAATTGCGAGTTCGCGGCGGCTTGATTCGTGCCCGTGAATTTTTAATGAAAGATGCTTATTCTTTTACCGCCGATGAAAAAAGCTTTCTGAAAACTTACCAGGATCAATATCGTGCTTACGAAAAAATTGCCCAGCGCTTGGAGATTGAGGTGGTTTCAGTTGAGGCTGATTCGGGCGCTTTGGGGGGTGATTTTTGTCATGAATTTATCTTTCTTTGCGATCAAGGTGAAGATTTTATTTTGGCCTGTTCCTGCGGTTATGCCGCCAACAGGGAAAAAGCGGAGTTTGTCCGCGATCAGATCAATTTTCAAGATGAAATTCTGCCTTTAAAAATAGTTGATCAACCGGAGTGGGTGGAAACGATGGCGGATAATGTGAAGCATTATCGCCTGCCCGAATCACGCTTTTTAAAAAACGTCGTTTATAAAACGATCAAGGGGAAAATTATTATTGCCGTGGTGAGAGGCGATTTGGATATTAATTTGGCCAAATTGACCAAGGTTGTCGGCCGGGGCGAGCTGCAGCCGGCGGAGGAAGCCGACCTGAAAAAGATCGGGACAAAAACGGGCTGGGTGCACAGCTGGGGGCATCAGGCCGAATATGTCGGCGATTTGTCTTTAACTACGGTTAAGAATTTTATCGGCGGGCAGAAAGAAAAGGCCACTGATGCCCTCAATGTTAATTACGGCCGCGATTTTGAATGCGCGATTCTGGCGGATATTGCCGAAGCGAAGGGGGGATATTTGTGCGCCAAATGTCAAAAGCACCAGTTGAAGACTCAACGGGGAATAGAATTTGGCCACATTTTTAAATATGACGATTTTTATACCAAGGCGATGAAGGGGGTTTTTACCGACAAAGACGGTCAGCAAAAGTTTTTGCAAATGGGCGCTTTTGGTATTGGTGTCGGTCGAGCGATGGCAATTGTGGTTGAAGCTCATCATGATGAAAAGGGGATTATTTGGCCAAAGGCAATTGCGCCTTATCAGGCACATCTGATAGAAGTTTCCGCCAAAGACGAATCCGCCTTAGGCGGGAAATCTTATGAAGAGTTGAGCAAAATGGGCATTGAGGTTTTGTGGGATGACCGGGAAGATGTTTCCGCCGGCGAAAAATTCGCCAACGCCGATTTAATCGGTTTGCCCGTTCGCTTGGTCGTTTCAGTCAAAACTGGTGACAAGATTGAATGGAAAGAACGCAATCAAGACAAAAATGAATTAATTTCACCCGCGGAAGTTGTCAAACGTTTACGAAAAAGGTGAAAAAAATTATCACCCATCTTAATCCTGATCTGGACGCGATTGCTTCCTGCTGGCTGATCAAGCGTTTTTTACCGGGCTGGGCCGGGGCAGAAATTGCTTTTGTTGAGGCTAAAAATACCTCCCAAGCGCTTGATATTGAAGGGGAAATTCTTTATGTTGATGTTGGCGGCGGCCCCTTGGATCATCATCGGCAAAACGATCCTTCGACTTGTGCGGCCAAGAAGTGCTGGGATTTTATTACGATCAAACGTCAGGGCGAGCCCTTGGATTTGATTGGCGACGGGGCGATAACTCAATTGGTCGAAGTGATTCGCCAGATTGATAATGCTCAAGACCTGAATTGGTCAGAAAAAAGTGAGGCTCGGGATTGTTTTTACCTTCATCAGATTTTGGGCGGCCTGAAAGGTTTGGGTGAAAAAGATCAGCCGGTGGTGGAATTTGGTTTTCGCGCTCTGGAAGCGATTTGGCTAAGTTTAAAAAGTATTTGGCGAGCCAAAGAAGAGTTGGTCAGCAAGGCGGTTTTTTTTTCCACCCCGTGGGGTCAGGCAGTTTGCTGTGAAACCGCCAATGAACAGTTTTTGTGGGAAGCGGAAAAACAGAATTATGTTTTGGCGGTTAAAAAAACTCCCCAAGACGGTTCGGTGCGGATGGCGGCCCGACCGGATTCAAAAG
This sequence comes from Candidatus Shapirobacteria bacterium, assembly GCA_043822685.1. Classification (GTDB taxonomy): domain Bacteria; phylum Patescibacteriota; class Microgenomatia; order PFEM01; family JBDRBL01; genus JBDRBL01. Next base: position 28,112 of record JBDRBL010000002.1, on the reverse strand, counting down.
TTGATTTGGCCCCCGTTTTGACCTTAATTAAAAAGGCCGATCCCGACTCCGATTGGTATCTTCACCCAAGTCACAAGCTGCTTCTTAATCATACTTCGCTCAATCCTGCTTTTCGGCCCACGCGGTTGAGCTTAGAAGAGATAATTGCTATAATAAGAAATCAGCCTTTGGCTGAAAAGGAGGTGCAGTTTAATGGCGACGATAGTTCGCAAGGGTCCGGGTGATAGCGATGACAGATTGATTGCCAAGTTCCGTAAAAAGGTTTTAGCCGATGATATTTTGGCCGATCTTAAAGATAAAGAGCATTATCTGAAACCTTCGGAAAAGCGGCAATTACGCATGAAAATGGCCAAGCGTGGCCAGCGGAGGCAAAATTGATGCTTCTGGCCAGAATTAAAACCGATCTCGTTTCGGCGGTTAAGAGTCGGGATGAAGCGAGGCTTCTTGTTTTGCGTTTTTTGCTGTCCGAAATTCACAATCGGGAGATTGAGTTGCGGGGGCAGAAAAAAGAGTTGACGGACGAAATACTTTTCTCGCTTATCAAAAAGGAGGTTAAACGCCGCCAGGAAGCTTTTGCCGCCTTTCAACAGGGCAAGCGGCCGGAATTAGCGGCCAAGGAACTGGCTGAACAAAAAATTTTGATTGCCTATTTGCCAATTACCAAATCACTCCTTGACTAACCTTTCGCAATCGATTAACTTAGTATTTGTCAGCTCTAAAAAGGCGCAGGCATTAAATATCAAATATCGTCAGAAAGCTTATATTCCGACGGTTTTGTCTTTTTATTACGGTGATCGGGCCTGTTTGGGCGAAGTGGTTATTTGTTTGGAGGAAGCTAAAAAGCAGAATTTAACCTTAAAGACTTTAGTAAATCATGGACTCAAAAACCTTTTATCGGAAGTATCGTCCCCAGACTTTTGCGGAGTTGGATTTAGCTGACATTCGGAGCAGTTTGACCCAAGTTTTTGCTTCCGGCCGCTTTCCCCAAGCCCTTTTGTTTTCCGGCCCTAAAGGCACTGGCAAGACTTCGGCGGCGCGCTTGGTGGCCAAAGCGGTTAACTGTCTTGATTTGCGGGAAGGGGAGCCGTGCAACCGGTGTGCCAACTGCCGGGCAATTAGTGCCGGGACAGATCTGGATCTTTTGGAGATTGACGCCGCCTCGAATCGGGGGATTGATGACATTCGGGAACTGCGCGAGAAGATCAACCTTTCTCCGGTTAAAAATCGCTACAAAGTCTATATTATTGATGAGGTTCACATGCTGACCAATGAGGCTTTTAACGCCTTGCTCAAAACTTTGGAAGAGCCACCGCCCCACGCTGTTTTTGTTCTTTGTACCACCGATCCCCAGAAATTGCCCGAGACGGTAATTTCTCGGTGTTTGCGCTTTAATTTTTCCAAAGCCAGTCAGAGTGAGATTATCCGCTCGTTGACTAAGGTAATTAAAACCGAAAAATTAAGAGTTGAAGAGGGGGTTTTAGCGGCGATTGCCGCCGGCTGTGACGGTTCTTTTCGTGACGCCCAGAAATTTTTGGAACAGCTTTCTCTCCAATGCCCCCAAATCACCCTTGTTTCTGCCCAAAAATTTTTGGGCCAAAGCGAAGGCACCAATCCCGCCCGCTTGATTGAACTGTTGAAACTTAAAAAAACTCAAAAAGCTCTGCAGGAAGTTGCTCGTTTGGTGGACATTGGGGCTGACTTGAACGACTACCTATTGCGCCTGCTCAATTTTCTTCGTCAGGATTTAATTAAGAACCTTGATCTGATCAAATTTTTCCTTCCCCTCGCCGCTCAAATTAAAATTTCTCCGATTGCTTCTCTGCCCTTCGAAATTGCCGTTGTTGATTATTGTCAAGCTGTCTCCCGACCTTCAGTTTTTCCCCTTGCTCCGCCCCTAAATTCTTTGAAGCCTCCGATATTTTCAAGTTCTGAATTGCCGGCCGGTTTTTGGAATAATCTTTTGGCCGCCGTTCATCCCCAAAATCACTCGGTCGAAGGCCTGCTCCGTTCTGCCCGGCCGCTCGAGCTGGCAGACGGCTGCCTAACCTTGGAAGTTTTTTACAAATTTCATCAAGAGCAGTTAACCACGGCTAAATGCCGTGATATCGTGGAAAAAGCCGCCGCTCAACTTTTAGGCCACTCGATCAAAGTCAAGTGTCTCTTGGGGAAGAGATCGCTGGTAAAATCACCTAAACCTGATATAATCGAAGTTGCTAAAGAAATTTTTAAATAGAGGAGGAAAAATGTTTGACAAATTAAAACAACTGGGTGAGTTAAAAAAAATGCGCGATCAGGCCGTCCAGATTCAGAAACAATTGGCGGCTCGGGATTTAACCGTTGAAGAAAACGGGGTTAAAATCGTTATCACCGGCGAACAGAAAATCAAGGAGTTGACCGTGCAGGGCGTTGCCAATTTGGTGATGATCGAGGTGTTAAACAAGGCGATTAAAAAATCCCAGGAAATGGCGGCCAAACGTCTTCAGGAGATGTCAGGAGGCTTATCCGGTCTTTTAGGCAATCTGGGGAAATAATCTCTATGATTTTGGCCCGGCCGATTAGAAAGCTCGTCGAATCTTTTGAAAAATTGCCCGGAATTGGTCCCAAGACCGCTTCCCGGTTGGCTTTTTATCTGCTTCACGTTCCTCAAGGACAGCTTGACGATTTTGCTGATAATTTATCCAATTTAAAAAAACAAACCGTTTTTTGTTCCCTGTGTTTTAACATTGCCGAGACTGATCCCTGCCCCGTTTGTCGCGACCCGGCTCGTGACCAAAAAACTCTTTGTATTGTTGAAACTCCTTTGGATGTTTTGGCCTTGGAGAAAACCGGCGGCTATCGGGGTTTGTATCATGTTTTGCATGGCGCCATCTCGCCTTTAAACAATATCGGTCCGGAAGAACTGCACTTCAAAGAGATTTTTCCGCGCCTAATCAATGTTGAGGAGCTTATCCTCGCGACTAATCCCAATATGGAGGGCGAAGCGACGGCGATGTATTTGCGGCAAAAGCTCAAAGCGCAAGACGTAAAAGTCAAAACTACCAGATTAGGGATAGGATTGCCTACGGGAGGAGATTTGGAGTATGCGGACGAAAATACTCTCAAAAAAGCCCTTGAAGGCAGACGGGAATATTAATTATGGTTAAAAATGTGGCTCAACAACTAACGCAAATTGCCCGAGATACTCTGGAAACGGTCAAAGACCAGCCTAAAGAATTAGCTGTTGAAGCACTGGAGCAACTTGGTGTCCAGCCAAAAAAATCTTCCCCGAAATCCCTGAAGTCCCCGAATACCACGACTCTCTCTGAAGACCCCTCCCTGCAAATTCGGCGCATGGCTGAATTGGACAAGCGGCAAAGTGGCCGGCAAGCTAGAGAGATTGCCGGGCGGTTAAAAAGGGAAATTGAAGAAGGCATTAAAAAAGCACACGCAACGCGGGAACAACAACTCGAAGCGCGGCGCCAACAGACTCAACCGATACCCGAACAACAGACGGCCTCTTTACCGACAATGGAAAAAACTACGCCCAAACGCGGCGGCTGGCTCTTTGGCGCTGTTCGGCGCAAGGCCCGCTCCGCCTTTGATCAGTTTTCTTCCGAAAAGCGCCAAGGCAGTGGCGTGGGAGGATGACAAAAATGAAAATGATCAAGTTTTATAACACTTTAACCCGAAAGCTGGAGGAGTTTAGGCCGATTAAAGAAGGTGAAGCCGGGGTGTATTCCTGCGGTCCGACGGTTTATTGGAACCAGCATATCGGTCACATGTATGCTTATGTTCACTGGGATACTTTGGTGCGGTTTTTGCGTTGGTCCGGTTTTAAAGTTACATGGGTAATGAATGTTACTGATGTGGGCCATCTCACTTCCGATGCCGATACCGGCGAGGACAAAATGGAGAAAGGCGCCAAGCGTGAAGGGATTAGTGTCTGGGAAGTAGCCGATAAATATATAGCGCAGTTTAAAGACAGTTTGAATTTATTAAATATTCAACCTCCGGATGTTTTGTGCCGAGCGACCGATCATATTAAAGAGCAAATTCAACTGGTTCAATTGATTGAAGCGCGTGGTTTTACCTATCAAACTAAAAAAGGCCTGGTTTTTGATACGAGCAAATTTCCCGATTATGCCCGCTTTGCTCAATTAAATTTAACTCAACAAAAAACGGCGCGGGTTAATGAAGTTAAAGACGATCCGGAGAAAAAACAACCTTGGGATTTCTTTTTGTGGGTTTTTGATCCACATCATCAGATGGCTTGGGAAAGTCCTTGGGGCAAGGGTTACCCCGGCTGGCATCTTGAATGCACGGCCATGTCCACCACATATTTGGGAAATAAATTTGATATTCATACCGGCGGTATTGAACATGTCGGGGTGCATCATACCAACGAAATTGCCCAAGCTTACGGCGCTTTTGGCCATCAAACCGCCAACTATTGGTTACATAACGCTTGGCTGACGGGCAAGGGCGGAGAAAAAATGAGTAAAAGTTTGGGTAACTTTGTCACCGCTCAAGAATTAGTCGCTCAAGGCTATTCACCTTTAAGTTTACGCTATTTAATTTTTAATTCTCAATATCGCAAGGGCTTGGATTTTAGCTGGGAAGCGCTTGATAATGCCGCTCGCTCTTGGCAAAATCTGCGTCGACTGGTTCAGAGTTTTAAGACAAGCCGCGATGCGCTTTCTTCCGAAAAAAACACCCAAATTGATAACTATCGAGAGCGCCTTAAGACAGCTTTGGCGAGTGATCTTAATTTGCCTCAAGCTTTGGCCGTTGTCTGGGAGATTGCCAAATCCAATCTTCCCGGTCGAGACAAGTACGATCTGTTACTCGACTTTGAGGCGGTTTTGGGTTTAGAATTAGACCAGGGAGAATCTGAAGCAGTTTCGGAGGAGGTTCAGAAATTAGCGGCGCAAAGAGAGAAGGCTCGTCTGGCTAAAAACTGGTCTCTGGCGGATCGTTTGCGGGGAGAGATTCAGCGCCTTGGCTGGCAAGTTAAAGATGAGATTTCCGGGCCTACAAAAATAACTAAATTATGAAAGCCAAATCTTGGTCGAGGGAATTGATTTTAGTATTAGTTATTGCTCTGGCGGCCTTTGTTTTTTTGTGGCGTTTGTCACCCGATTTTTATCGTCTTTCTTGGCGGCGACCAATGTTTATGGTGACTGATTCAGCCGTTTCGAGTGAGGCTCTGACCTTAAAACAACTTTTTGCCGGCAATTATCATGAGCAGCGAGTTGTGGTTGAGGGCAAACTAGAGCAGTCGCCCGCAGTTTGTCCCCAAGCCGAGTGTCCCGCCGATGATCGCTGCTGCACTTGTCCGGACAAGGTTAATTTGCAGATGAGCGATCAATACCTGCTTCAGTTGGATGCTTTTTGTTTTCGAAACGATTGCGGTTATGATTGCGGTGATTGGCAAAAGGGAAAAAATTATCAAGTAACCGGTTTTTTAAAAGTGGCCTGGCCAAATCAGTATTTTCTCAAGGTGGAGAGTAAAAAGTTGCTGGCCGCTAATTTTCTTCAATCATTGACAGAAACAATGGCGCAACTTACGAGCCAGTTTAAAGATTTTTTTAAGCCGGGGGATTTTGTTATCCGATGATAGTTTTAGGCATTGACCCCGGCCTGGCTTCTACCGGCTGGGCGGTAGTCCAAAAAAAGGAGCCGCCAATTTTGCTGGCTTACGGCTGTTTTAAAACTTCAGCCGATCAATCTTTAGCTCCGCGCTTGGCCAGAATAGGTGAAGAAATCCAAAAATTGGCGAGGCTTTATCGGCCTCAAGTTTTAGCGGTCGAAGAGATCTTTTTTGCCAAGAACGTCAAAACGGCTTTGAAAATTGGTCAATCGTTAGGAGTGATCAAGATGGTTGGAGCGCGGTTGGGTTTGACGGTGGCCGAATTTACGCCATTGAATATCAAGATGACGTTAACCGGTTATGGCCGAGCCGATAAAAACCAAGTTGAATTTATGCTCCAAAAGTGTTTAAATCTAACTACCAAAATAAAACCGAATCATGCCGCCGACGCGGTCGCAGTGGCTCTGACTTATTTGTTTACGAACGAGAGGTTAAAATAATAATGATTTCTTTTTTAAAAGGCAAAATTATTTTTTTGGGAGCAAACAAAATTGATCTTCTGGTCAATAATATTGGTTATGAAGTTTTTTTACCCGCCCATAAGTTAGTCCGGTTGACTCTGGATCAGGAGTTGGAAATTTTTGTGTACCAGTATCTTACCGAAGACAGAAACCAGCTTTTTGGTTTTTTGGCGCGGCGCGATAAAGAAGTTTTTGAATTATTGATTGGCGTTTCCGGCGTTGGCCCCAAGACCGCCTTGAGTATTTTCGCCGCCGGCGGGGGAGAGCAGATTATTCAAGCGGTGCAACAGGCCAGTTTGGTTTTTTTTCAACAGGTCAAAGGTTTGGGTACCAAAACAGCCCAGCGAATCATTGTTGATTTAAAAAATAAAGCCGGCGGCTTAAAAGATCTTGATTTTCAGGCTCAAGACGAGGTTGTTTTGGCCTTGCGCGGTCTGGGCTTTAGAGTCGAGGAGATTCGCGCTGTTTTGACTCAACTGCCTGCCGATTTACTGACCGAGGAAGAAAAGATTAAATTTGCTTTGAAAAATTTATCCCAAAAATGAGCGATCTAGATTTAAGTTTACGTCCGGAAAAACTCACGGATTTTGTTGGCCAGAGTGGTTTAAAAAAACAGTTGGCAGTTTTGGTGGCCGCGGCCAAGAAGAGAAAACAGCCGCTGGAACATCTGTTGTTTTACGGTCCGCCCGGTTTAGGCAAAACGACATTGGCTAATTTGCTGGCGAGAGAAACGGGGGTTAGTATTAAGATCACTGCCGGTCCCGCTCTGGAAAGAGCGGGGGATTTGGCGGCGATTCTTACCTCACTAGCCGAAGGGGATATTTTTTTTATTGACGAAATTCATCGGTTAAATAAAGCGGTTGAAGAAACTTTGTATCCGGCGATGGAGGATTTTCGGTTGGATCTGGTTTTGGGTCGGGGCCCGGCGGCCCGCACTCTGCGGCTGGAATTAAATCATTTCACTCTCATTGGGGCCACTACCCGAATTGGTCTGCTCTCGGCGCCGATGCGGGATCGCTTCGGTTTTACCCATCGGTTGGAGTTTTATACTGACGATGATTTGATTGAAATCATTGGCCGTTCGGCAAAAATTCTGGGAATCAACCTTGATCCTAAAGCGGCTCTGGAAATCGCTCGGCGAAGTCGGGGGACGCCCCGAACCGCCAATCGAATTTTGCGTCGGGTGCGTGATTTTGCCCAAGTCTCGGGTGAAGACTTTATTGATTCTCCAACCGCTCTAAAAGCCCTAAATCTTTTGGCTGTCGATGATTTTGGTTTAACTGCGGCCGATCGACAATTATTGCGTGGCTTGGCGGAGAAACATCAAGGCGGACCGGTGGGTTTGGAAACGCTGGCGGCGACTATCAGCGAAGACGTGGGTACGATTGAAAGTGTCTATGAGCCCTATTTGATGCAAAGCGGCCTTCTTAAACGCACCGCCCGCGGCCGTCAGCTAACTCCTCAAGCTTTTAATCTTTTGAACTTGCCCCTGCCGGCCAAATACCAGCAGGAAAAACTGCTCTAATTTATTTTCTGTAGCCGCCAGAAGCCGGCGTATAGGCTGTTTTTTTGCGCCAGCAAGCTTCGATGGGAACCCATTTCCGCGAACTCGCCGTCTTTCATCACGACAATTTTTTCCGCTTTAACCACAGTAGAGAGACGATGGGCGATAATGATCGTCGTTTTGTTTTTAACCGCCTTCCAGAAGGCTTCCTGGATCAGTTTTTCCGATTCCGAGTCCAGCTGTGAAGTGGCCTCGTCAAAGATAACAATATCCGGATTGGACAAAATCATGCGAGCGATTGCCAATCGTTGTTTTTGTCCGCCGGATAACTTCACTCCGCGTTCGCCCACATGGGTGGCGTATTTTTTGGGTAGGGTTTCAATAAAATCATGCAAATTGGCCATTTTGGCGGCGGCGATGATCTCCTGCTCGGTAGCTTTATCGGCGCCGTAGCCGATGTTGTAAGCAATGGTGTGATTGAAGAGAATTGGTTCTTGGGGGACAACGCCAATAAAAGATCTTAATTGACTTTTGGCGAAACTTTTAATGTCAGTTTTATCCAACGTAATTTGGCCTTGATCGGGATCGTAAAAACGCATCAAAAGTTTCACGATCGTGGTTTTACCGGCGCCGGAGCGGCCAACAAGAGCGACCGATTGGCCGGCGCGCAGGCGTAAACTAAACTTTTTTAAGGCATCTTTTTTGCCTTCCGGATAAGAAAAAGAAATATCTTTAAACTCGATCTCGCCGTTGATTCGGGAAAGATTGACGGGTTGAGGGGGATCTTTAACTTGAGTTTCTTCGTTCAATATGCCCAAATAGCGTTGAATATCGGTGTGGTTTTTGGCTAAATTGCGCAATTCGTAAATCATCTCAAAAAATCGCGGATAGAAAGAAGCGGTAAAGCCCAAAATCATCACATATTCGCCGGTAGTTAAGTGATTTTGATTGAGCCATTTAAGACCCGTAAATAGAATGGCCAAAAGACCAAGATTGCCCAGCACGCCAACTCCGCCATCGATAAAACGAAAACTGTTGGCATACCGCCAGAGTTTTTTGAGCCATGAATCAAAACAAATTCGCAACCGTTCTTGTTCCCAGTTTTCTTTGGCAAAAAGCTTGACGGTTTCAAAGTTAATGAGGTTGTCGACGATTACCTCCGAGACTTTGTCTTCGGCCTGATTGAACTGCCGGCGAAAGGTGATGTTTTTTCTGATCAAAAACCAAGCCAAAAGCAAATTTAAAGCAAAAGAGATCAGCATAATGCCCATAATCCAGTGATTGATCTGGTTGAGGAAAAAAAGCATAGTGAAGAAAATAATGCTGATTCTAAAGAGTCGGTGATGCAGTGAATGAAAAAGATCAAAAAAAGCGCCGTCACCGCGCTTGATGAGAGAAATCAATGAACCGGTAGAACGCGACAGGTGAAAAGCAAAATCCAACTCTTGGATTTTCTTCATTACTGCTTGGCGCAAATCGGCGCTGGCCGGTAAAAGAATCAGATCGCCCAGCCAAAAAGTCAGTAAATCAAAGACGACTTCCAGCAAGCGAAAAGCCAGATAAAACCACAAAATTTGCAGTAAATGCTGATGGTTCCCAGCGGGAATCGCGTCAATAAATAATTTATAAAAATAAGGTTGAACGGCGGTTGCCAAGCCAAAAACTAGGGACGAGATTAAAAATAAAATAAACTTCCCGCGGTAGCGAAACAAAAATTGATAGTATCTTCGGTAAATTTTGAGCATATGATAAAATTCATTCTAATGAATCACCTCGATTTAATCAAGACGTTGGAGGCACAAAGAAATCCGGCAAAAAGCACTTTCTTAATTCTAATTCCCTGTTGCAACTTTTGGGCGAGAGACAAGAGATTAATGTTATTTGCACATGTTAAAATAGCCTTATGAATCTTTCGGTCGGGATTGTGGGATTGCCGAATGCGGGGAAGAGCACGCTGTTTAACGCGCTGTTAGCGCGGCAGATTGCCAATGTGGCGTCGTATCCCTTTTGCACCATTGAGCCCAACAAGGGCATTGTCGAGGTGCCGGACGAGCGCTTGGCCAAGTTAGCGGCGGTGGTGCGCACGGAAAAAATTATCCCGGCGGTGATTGAGTTCATCGATATTGCCGGTTTGGTCAAGGGCGCCTCAACTGGCCAAGGTTTGGGCAATAAATTTTTGGCGCATATTCGCGAGTGCGCGATGATTGTGCACGTCGTGCGCGCTTTTACTGATCCAAATGTGGTGCGGGAAGGAGCGATTGATCCGGAAGACGATTTAAAAATTATTCAAACCGAGCTGGAGCTGGCGGATTTAGACAGCTCATCACCTTTTTTGTTGGCCAAAAAACCGGCGCTTTATGTTTTAAATATTGGTGAAAAAGATTTGGGTAAAAGTTTTGATCCCAAATATCTGCCAATTTGCGCCAAAATTGAGATGGAGTTGAGCGAGTTAGAACCGGCTGAACGCCAAGCTTTTTTGCAGGAATTAGGTTTGAAAGAGAGTGGCTTGGAAAGATTAATCAAAGCCGCCTATCAACTTTTGGGTTTGCAAACTTTTTTGACGGCGGGAGTCAAGGAGGTCCGCGCCTGGACTCTTCGGCGCGGCGAGAGCGCGCTTAAGGCCAGCGGGGTGATTCATACCGATTTTATGCAGGCTTTTATCAAGGCCAAGGTGATTAACTGGCAGGAGTTTATCCGGTATGGTGGCTGGAAAGGAGCGGGCGAGGCAGGTAAAGTTCGGTTTGAAGGCCGGGATTACGTCATGCAAGAAGGCGACGTGGTGGAATTTATGGTGGGTTGTTAATTATTAATCTCTTTGTTATAATTTTGCTTATGAATTTGTATGAATTAACTTTGGTTCTGGATCCGGATTTAAAGTCGGAGGAACAAAAGAAGCTGGTCGAGAAAATTGAAAAAATGATTGTTCAGGCCAAAGGCAAGGCGGAAAAAGTGCTTGAGTGGGGCAAGAAAGAATTGGCCTATCCGATTAGAAAAAAAACGCTTGGTTATTATTATCACCTTCCTTTTACTCTTCCGGCCAAGGCGGTTTTCGAGATTGATCGCAAGATCAGGTTGGAAAATGGGGTGATTCGTTATTTACTAGTCAGAAGCGAGGGTAAAAAAGATGGCGCAAAGATCGCTAAATAAAGTTTTATTGATCGGTAATCTTACTCGGGATGTGGAGCTGCGGTATACCCCTCAAGGTACGGCTGTTTGTACTTTTGGTTTGGCGACTAACCGCAGTTGGTCGACCGATGGCGGCGAGCGTAAAGAAGATGTTGAATTTCACCGCATTGTTGCTTGGAATAAGCTGGCCGAATTATGTGCCCAGCTTTTATTCAAAGGGCGCAAGGTTTTTCTTGAAGGCCGTTTGCGAACTCGGCGGTGGAGTGATCAGGCCGGGGTTGAACATACCGTTACAGAGGTCGTAGCAAGCGAGATGATGGTTTTGGATTCTAAGCGGAACGAGGAAGCGGCAGGTGAAAGTGATGCTGCAGTTTCGACGCCGGCTCCGGCTCCGGCTCCGGCTCCGGCTGATGATGCTTCACCACCGGCTCCGGTTGATACTGCCAAGGCGGCCGATGACCAGGAGATTGAAGCGAAAGATATTCCCTTTTAAAAACAGATGATCAAAAAAAACTTTCGTCGTAATAAACCCGCTTTCGCTCGGCCCGGCAAGTGTTCTTTTTGTCTTGCCAAGACACTTCCGGTTTATCACGAAACAGAAGTTCTTGCTCGTTTAATTACCGAGCGGGGTAAAATCATTCCTCCTGCTCGCAGTGGTCTTTGCGCTAAACACCAGAGGCGTTTAGCCGTTGCGGTTAAACGGGCTCGTCATTTAGCTTTGTTGCCGTTCGTTAATCGAATCTGAAGGAGCTATGAAGCTGTCCCGCTTGCGCAATTTTGTCCTGTTCGCCTCTTTTTTAGTTATTGCCGGAGTCGCTGGTTTTACTTTCGGACGACATGACCGTAGTCAATCTTCTTCGGTTGCTAATAATACTCGTAATCTTGGCTTATTTTGGGATGTCTGGGGGAGATTATCCACTAATTATCTCGACAAAGAAGCTCTTAAAGATGGTCAAATGATCAATGGGGCGATCAAGGGCATGGTCGCTTCACTGGGAGATCCCTATACGGTTTTCCTGTCTCCGGAAGAAAACAAACAAGCCAAAGAAGATTTGAATGGTAGTTTTGGGGGCGTTGGAATTCAGCTGGGCTACAACAAGGACAATCAGCTTTCGGTCATTGCTCCTTTGACAGGCACTCCCGCTGATCGGGCAGGGGTTAAAACCGGTGATCTGATTTTAAAAATTGAAGGAAAAATTACCGAGGGAATTACTTTACTTGAGGCCGTCAAATTGATTCGCGGACCTGAAGGTACCAAGGTCAAATTGACTTTGTTGCGCTCCGGGATTAATGATGCTTTTGAAGTCAATTTGGAAAGATCGACGATTGTTGTTGCCAGTGTTGAGCTGGAGTTTATCGATAATCTTGCCCATTTGAAGTTAATCCGCTTTGGCGACCGAACTGAAGAGGAGTGGCATCAGGCCGTTTCTCAAATTGTTGCCCAAAATTCTCGGGGGGTTATTCTTGATTTGCGTAATAACCCGGGCGGTTATTTATCCGGGGCGGTTTTTGTCGCTTCTGAATTTCTTTCGTCCGGCGTTGTTGTCAGTCAGGAGTCTCGAGACGGTGTCAAGGATGATTATCAGGTTAATCGCCAGGGTCGGTTGACGGATTTTCCTCTGATTGTTTTGATTAATCCGGGCAGCGCCTCGGCCTCGGAAATTGTTGCCGGGGCTTTACAGGATCATCATCGGGCTAAAATTGTCGGTGAAAAGAGCTTTGGCAAAGGGAGTGTTCAAGAAGCCGAAGATTTTTCCGGCGGCGCCGGACTGCACATTACTGTCGCCCGCTGGCTGACTCCCCAAGGCAATTCAATTGCCGGTCAGGGAATTACTCCGGATATTGAAGTGAAAAGCTCTACTGATCAAAGTGAGGTTGATCTGCCACTGGAACAAGCGCTTGAAATTTTAAGCAAGACGAAATAGTATTATATATAAATGTTTAAATTAAAACGTTTTTTGATTGCTTTGGCGATTGGTATTTTTGTTTTGGCTGCCTTGTTGGGCCGCGCTGCCTGGCTAAAACAACCTTCGACAACGATTATTACTAATCAGCGCGTTTTGACCGAAGAATCGGTTATTATTGAAGTTGCGGAAAAAGCCAGTCCCGGCGTGGTCACCGTGGGGGTGACAAAAAATCAGCCGGTTTTTGACCCTTTTGGGGCGGGTTTGTTTCAAGAAGAAGTTAAACAGGACATTGGGAGTGGTTTTGTGGTGGATAAAGAGGGTCTGATTGTGACCAATAAACATGTGGTTGAAGATACCCAGGCGAAGTATCGGGTAATTACCAAAGATGATAAAGAATACGAGGTGAAAAAGATCTATCGTGATCCGATTAATGACTTGGCGATTTTAAAAATTGAGCCGCACGGCGAGGGCTTGGTGCCGATCGAGATGGGCGATTCGGATAAATTAAAAGTGGGACAGTATGCGATTGCCATTGGTACCGCCTTGGGCGAGTTTCGGCATACGGTCACGGTGGGGGTAGTTTCCGGTTTGGGGCGGGGGATTACCGCCGGTTCGCTGTATGAGAGCAGTGCGGAAAAGCTGGATAATGTAATCCAAACAGATGCGGCCATTAATCCGGGCAACTCCGGCGGCCCGCTTCTCAATTCGGCCGGTCAGGTGATTGGGGTGAATGTGGCGATGGCGGTTAGCGGCCAAAGTATCGGTTTTGCCTTGCCGATTAATGTTGTTAAAGAAACATTGAAAAATTTTGAGTCCACCGGCAAGTTTGAGCGCGCCTTTTTAGGGGTTCGCTACCAGATGATTACCCGCGACTTGGCTTTAATGAACAAATTACCGCAGGGTGCCTATGTACGGGAAGTAGTGGCGGCTTCGCCTGCCGACAGGGCGGGAGTAAAAAAGGGCGATATTATCGTTAAATTTAAAGAGAGTGATTTGCGGAAAAACGAAGGCGATTTGGCCAAATTAATTTCCCAAAGCAAAGTAGGCGAGTGGGTTAAAATAGTTGTTTGGCGCGAAGAAGGAGAGGTTGAGCTGACGGTAACTCTTGACCAGGCTGATTAATGTGTCGCTTCAAAACGCCGAGCAGACCGAGGGGGCTGGGTGGTCGGGAGCAGGTAGCTATTGCGGTACCCTAAGAATTTGGGCGGTTGTGACACATGGTTTGTTTAAATGATCTTTTTTTGGTGTAACTGATTTAACTCGCTAAGTAGTTGACAATTTTTTCCAAATCGCCGTCCAAGATGGCCTGTAAGTGGTGGAAGTTTTTTTTTCAGGCGATGATCGGTGACCCGGTCCTGCTGATAATTGTAGGTGCGGATTTTTTCGGCGCGCATTCCCCGGCCAATGGGGGAGCGATAACCGGCAATCGTGCGCTCCTTTTTTAATTCTTCCTGCTCCCACAATTTGGCGCGGAGTAAATTAAGAGCAATCTCCCGATTTTGGGCCTGATATCGCTCTGATTGAGCGGTGACCACGAGACCGGTGGGGAGATGGTGTAGCCGTACAGCCGTGGCCACTTTTTGGACGTTTTGGCCGCCGTGCGAAGAAGCGTGAGTAAACTGCCACTCCAAATCACCGGGTTTAACTTCGATCATTTGGTTGTGGAGCTCCGGCAGTACCGCTACCGTTGCCGTGGAGGTGTGAATGCGGCCTGATTTCTCGGTTGCGGGCACCCGCTGCACTCGATGAACACCTGATTCGTTTTTCAACAGGCCAAAGACGTCTTCTCCGGCGATTCTTAGGGTATTTTCGGCAATCAAGTCGTTTTTCCAATTTTGTTTTTGGGCGAATCGAAGGTACATCCGCAGCAAATCACCGGCCCAAATATTGGCTTCGCCGCCGCCGGCTGCCCCTCTTATCTCAACAATCGCCGCCTGGTTCATTTTTTGGTCTTAGTCAGCACCTCTCGCAAAGTTTTAGGTCGTTTTCTTTCTTCTTCTTCAGCCTTTTTTCTTTTTAATCGCTTCTGGTCTTGTTTTTTGACGTAAGGTTTAGCCATGGCCGCTTTTTGCCGGGATTGAAACCTTTCCACCCGCCCCTGGATGTCCACGAATTTTTGCTCGCCGGTGAAAAAGGGGTGACATTTGTAGCAGATGTCAACCTGAATCTCTTCCTTGGTTGCCCCAGTAGTAAACGAATGACCGCAAGCGCAGATAAATTTGGCTTCGGGATACCAGAGAGGATGGATTTTGGCTTTCATGTCTGGGATTATATAACAAAAGCCCATTAGCTTCAACGGCGAAGTTCACTGATGATGACGCCTAGAGCAATTGTCAGCGTGCCCACCAGAAACAAAGGGGCAAGACTTTCCTGTAGAAAAATGAGCGCTAGGGGTAAGCCCAAAAGAGGCTGCAAATAGGTAAACAAAGTCGCCTCCGAGGCCTCGATCTGTTTAACTCCGTAGCTGTAAGCCCAATAGGCGATTACAGAACCGCCAACGGTCATATAGATTATACCCGGCCAAGTTGATGTCGGCAGTTGAAAAGCGGTTGTTAGTGGCCCAACGACAAAAATTCCGGAGAGAAAAGAAATTGCTGTTAATAGGCCCGGCTCCAATTTAAATTTTTTGGCGCCCAAAGTAAAAACTGCCCAAGTGAGACTGCCGGCCAAAACCAAAAGATTACCAACTAGGTGTTGGTGATTTAAATCCGGCCGAATTAGGGTTAAGGTTATACCCACAAGGGCGATGGCCAAACCAATTTTTTCATTTTTTTCTAATTTTTCTTGTAAAAAAAATAAACCACCGGCGATTACAAAAAGCGGCGATAAGACAGCCAAAATTGAGGCTTCACTGGCGGAAGTGCGCTTGATGCCCTCAAAAAATAAAAGTAGGTTGATTGGTGTGCCGATTAACCCGATTAAAAGATATTTAAAATTTAAGATTTTTATGTTTTTGATTACCAAGGGAAAAAGAATCAAACTGACAAAAAGAAAGCGATAGAACAAAAAAGTAGTAGGGGAGACGAAATCAAGGGTATATTTGATTATCGGTGGGGCTGCTCCCCATATGGCCGCGGCTGACAGTAGTGCTAAATAGGCAAGTTTACGCTGGCGGGTCATTATTCTTCAATATTTTTATCACTACTTCTTGGGCAACCACGACTTGCGTTCGCGTGATTAAATTTTTCAGGCTTACCGTGTTGTTTTTGGCCTCGTCCGGACCGATAATTGCCACCCACTCAATGCCTTTTTTATCGGCATATTTAAACTGTTTGTCTAGTTTTACCGACGGATCGAGATAAATTTCCGTTTTTATCCTTTGGGCGCGAAGTTTTTTCGCTAGCTCTTCAGCGTTTTTTTGGCCTCTCTCAAAAACCGTTACCAAGATTTTACCAGGACAAGTTTTCAGTTGAGGGTATTTGTTGTTTGCCTTTAAGACTTCCAATAAAGTCATGTCGCCCATGGCAAAACCAACCCCGGGAATTCTTTTGCTAGCGCCGACATCACTAGTTAAATTATCATAACGGCCGCCGCCCCAGATAGAGCGAAACTTGCTTTTAACATCCCAGCCTTCAAAAACCGTTCGGGTGTAATAATCCAAGCCTCGAACAATGGTGGGATCAAATTCAATGTAGGTCGAGATATCGGTCTTTTCTAAAATTTCAAATAGGCTTTTTAGCCAAGCTGATTGCTGGTAGCCTTTTTTGTCGGCTAAGATTTTTTGCAGTGCAGCAATCTGAACGCGTGTCAGGCCAACTTCAGTCAGCATTTTCTCAAAAACCTTTTGCGTAACTTTATCTTTTTTATCAACGACTTTGATAGTGGAAAGATATAGGTTGTCATCAATGCCGATCTTTTGCAATTCGCTTTGCAAGTATTGACGATCGTTGACACGGATCTTAACTTCTTGGGAAGTAAGTCCAAGTTTTTGATACATGATTGCGGCAATAGTGATTACCTCTGCATCGGCTTGGGGGCTTTCGGTTCCCAAAATATCACAATCCCACTGAAAAAATTCCCGACCGCGGCCTTTCTGGGGGTTTTCGTAGCGAAAACGGCGGCCATAGGAAAACCATTTGATGGGAAAAACTAAAGAATTGGCTTTTTGGGCGATCATGCGGGCCAAAGTCGGAGTCATTTCCGGCCGCAAGGCCAAAATCTTGCCGTTTTTGTCGGTTAACGTAAAGGCTTGTTTTTTAACCAGTTCTCCGCCGGATTTGGCGGCGTATAAATCGAGCGGCTCAAGTGTGGGGCCTTCATACTCTTGAAAACCAAAACTTTCCGCCACTTCTTGAATTTGGCGGTAAAACCACTTTTGAAAAGCCCACTCTTCGGGATAGAAATCCCGCATGCCCTTGACAGGTTGAATCAATTTTTGACTAGCCATTATCCCCTCTCTGCATCATACCATTTTCAATCCACGCCAACAATCGGCGGTAAAATTTTTCCGCCTTGGAATTGTCAAATCAGCATTAATTTTAGTAGATTTGGCCTCGATAGCCCAGGTGTCTAACGTAAATTTCTTTTTCAGGGGTGTTGATTTCGTAGATAGCGCGTAAATTGCCTGCTCTGATGCGATAGCTTTTTTGAGCACGGTGGAAACGACGAACATCCAGCCCGTCGGCAAACGGATTCATTTGCAGTTTGTAAATGGCTTGAACGATCTTATTATACCATTTGAGGAGATTTAATGCCCAACTCTTTCATTACTTGTTTTAGAGGGACGCCTTTCTCTTTTGGCTGTTTTTCTAATTCTAAAGCCAATTCTTCGTCAAAATAATCTTCGAAAATATCGACTAATTTTTGATAGGCGGCAATTGATAACAAGACCGCTTTGGGCCGAGAACGATGAAAGATAACTGTTGGCCCTTCTTGTCGAGAAAGAGATTCCAGAAGAGGCATGGTTTGCTCTCTCAAATCAGTAACAGTTCTGATATTATCAGTGATAATGTTCATGAGGTTATTCTAAGCCAAATCTTAGCTTTTGTCAAATCGAGGGTGTAGGGGAGGGATTATCGGGGACAATGTGGATAATTTTGGCGGTTAGCAGCTGTTTGTTGTCTACCGCCGGAGTTCCCACGACGACTACCCAGTCGCCGGCTTTAACTTGGGCAAATTTATTTTCGTCTTTTACTTCTATCGTAACGGCCGCGCCGCTTTTTTCGTTCTTTACCGTCAATAATTTTTCTTCAGCGCTGATGTCAATCACTTTTCCGGCCGCGGCGACCCTTTTTACCGTTTTTGGCTTTTGGCTTATCACCACTCTTTTGGCTTCAAGCTTTTCTTCGGTTTCCATGATGCCGATCGCGATGGCGTAGACCCCTTCTTTGAGATTGCTCTTATTGACAATTTGAGTGCCGCTGGTCAGGGAGACGGTTTTTACTCCATTTCTTTCGGTTTCCAAGACCAATTCTGTTTCGGTTAGCTTATTGATCACTCCGGCATAGCCCCGCATTTGGCGCGCCACGATTTTTTCCTTAACCATCTCTTTAACTGCTTCGCGGATTTCTTGTATCTTCTCCTGGTCAACCTCTCCGGCCGGTGTCGCTTCCTGGGCCAGCGCCAGGCCAGTAAAACAAAACAGGTTGAAGATAAAAATAAAAAAAAGGATTGTTTTTAATTTTAGCATTTGTTTTTTACTCAATCTTTGCCGTCGAATAAATTACGCTTATGGCCTGACCGGCTTGATCGCCCTCTTCGTTATAAGCGGTAACCTCGATTCCATTATCGCCGCCGATTAAAGTAATCTCTGTTTTGAAATCGCCGTTTTCGTCTGCCTCCACGATTTTTTCTCCGTCCGGGTAGATGACGGCGACTATCGTTTTAGATCCTGTTTTTCCCGTTACGTCAATCTTTTCTTGACTACTAACACTGCCGTCTTCGGGCGAAACAAGGCTGATTTCCAGCTCCTTTTTGTTTTCTTCACTGGTTTTTTCTTCTGGTACTGCCGGTTTAATTTCCTCCATTGAGACTTTTTTCAACGAGGTGTTAGCGGTGCGAATTCCCAAAGTTACGGCTAAACCCAGAACAAAGCCGAAGATAATTATCCCGACAACTTCTTTTTTCATCTCCATCTTTATAGTTAAAAAAAACGTGCTTGTCAAGCCAGTTTTTTTTTGTTAAGCTAAAGCCATGGAAATTACCTCTATGCCAACTCTTCTTGCCTTTAGGCTTCGTACTAAAGAGGTGACGATTCTTGTTAGTCCGGCTAAAGTGACGATTACTTCGTCCAAGCGGGAGTCGCCTTTTGAAATTACGGCCCCGGGTGAATATGAAGTTCTTGACGTTTCCGTGTTTGCTTATCCCCATGGCACTTCTTTGACTTTTCATCTTGTTGCCGATGGTTTAAGTCTTGTTTATGCCGGCGGCGAAAGTGGTAAATTGCCTGAAGAGGTATTTGATCAATTTGACGAAGTGGCGGTCCTTTTCGCTCCGACAGCTGAAAGTGCCTCTGTCAGTCAGGTGGAGCCTCGCTATCTTGTTCTGACTCAGCCCGATTCTTCGCTTGTGGCGATTGACAAGCTGGTTGTCCAAGCCGGAAAACTGCCCGAAGAAAGGGAAGTGGTGATGCTCGATGGCCGAAATTAAAATTCCGCCGCACTCCGATGAAGCTGAAGCCTGCACCTTGGGAGCGATTCTTATCGACAAGGACGCGATTACCACGGTGGCCGAATTTTTGCGCCCGGAACATTTTTACACCGATGCCAATGGTCTTGTCTATCAATCGCTTTTGGAGCTTTATGAAGATCGTCAGCCGATTGACCTGGTAACGCTCAAGGAAAAACTTAAGAAAAATAAAACGACTAGTGCTGTCGGCGGCTCGGTCTATCTGACCGGCTTGGTCAGCCGCGTTCCTACGGCGGCCCACGTTGAGGAATATGCCCGGATTGTCAAAGATAATTACACCAAGAGAGAATTAATCAGCGCGGCGGGGAAGATTGCTCAAGCCGGTTTTGACGAAGGCCAGGAAGCGGCCAAGGTTTTGGACAAAGCCGAGCAATTGATTTTCAGCCTTTCCCAGAAACATCTTCGTCAGGTCTTTACCCCGGTTAAACAGATTTTGGCCGAGAGCTTCGATCGTTTGGACGAATTACACAAGCGGGGAAGTGGTCTGCGCGGTGTCGCGACCGGCTTCAAAGATTTGGACGCGGCTTTGGCGGGGATGCAGGATTCCAATCTTTTGATTTTAGCTGCTCGTCCGGGTATCGGTAAAACCGCTTTTGCTCTGGGTCTGGCCCAGCATGTTGGGGTTAAGGAGAAGCTTTCGGTGGGGATTTTTTCGCTGGAGATGAGCAAGGAGGAGTTAATGGATCGCTTGTTGGTTGCTCAAGCCGATATTGATGCTTGGAAGTTGAAAACCGGCCGTCTGGATCCGGATGATTTTACTCGTCTTTCCGAGGCAATGGGGGAGCTGGCCGAAGCGCCTATTTATATCGATGATACTCCCGGCGCCTCGGTTTTGGAGATGCGGACCAAGGCCCGCCGGCTTATGGCCGAACACGGTTTGAAATTAATAGTTGTTGACTATCTCCAGCTGATTCAGGCGGCCAAGTCGCACGAAAACCGTGTTCAGGAAGTCTCTGAAATTTCTATGGGTCTTAAAAATCTGGCCCGGGAATTAAAAGTGCCGATTTTGTGCTGTTCCCAGCTTTCGCGCTTAGTTGAACAGCGCGGGAAAAAACGGCCGCAGCTTTCCGATTTGCGTGAATCGGGGAGCATTGAACAGGATGCCGATGTGGTCATGTTTCTGTGGCGGGAAAACGAAGAAGCTTTGGAGGAGGTGGAATTGGAGATTGCCAAGCACCGCAACGGGCCTCTGCGCCGCTTTAAAGTCTTTTTCCGCGGCGACCGGATCAAATTCTACGGCATGGAGACACGGAAAAGGGAGGGGTAATAAGTAATGAAAACTGTTAGCCAAGGGAGAAAATATTTCAACGATATTCCCTCTTTTTAGGATCTTTGCGCTGATAGTTGTTGCTCTGGCTGGTTTTGTTTTCTTTTCTGAAAAAATTACTTTCAAGATTATTCTTGGCCTCGTTTTTTCCTTCGTCGGTGTTTATTTCCTGTTGGCGAAATAGAGGATCTTTTTGTGCTCTATTTACGCACAACTTCGAACTATTTTCAAAAAGGTAAGCTCATCCCGATTTGATCGGGATCACCACGCTTCCGCCTTCGCTTTCAGCTTCGGCGGACAGGCCGGCGCGGCTGACGCCGCGCCTCCGCTATTTTTTGCGCGCGCGATTTTGACTCTTGCTTTTGCAAAAGTCTTTTTATCCTAGTTTTTCCTTTCCTCTATATTGTGAGGGCTGATATCTCCCTCCTATAGTTCCATCTCTAAATTGTGAGGGCTGATATCCCCCTCCTGTTCCTGTAATTCCATTTCTAAATTGCATTATTGTTCACCTCCCTTCAATTAAATTTACAATTTATTAAATAATTCTTCAGTCTTAATTCCTAAAGCATTTGCTAATCTTACGATATTTTTGAGCGACGGATTTCTATGTCCACCCTCGATTCCAGCAACATAAGTTCTATGAATTCCTGCCAAATCAGATAATTCTTCCTGCGTTAATTCTTTCCTCAATCTCATCTGTTTCAGTATTTTACCAAATTTCTGAAAAATTTTCTTGTCAACTGGATTCTTATGGTTTCCCATGTTGACAAATTCTATATCTTTGAATACTATTAGTAAATAGAATATAAGTAACATTTGTTCTTTAAAAATTTTCGCGCTTTTTCTTTGTTCCGCCTGCGGCGGAATGTCCGAGCCGACTCTTTCGGAAGCGCGGCGTCAGCCGCGCCGGCCTGTCCGCCGAAGCTGAAAGCGAAGGCGGAAGCGTGGTGATCCCGATCAAATCGGGATGAGCTTACCTTTTTGAAAATAGTTCGAAGTTGTGCGTAAATAGAGCACAAAAGGAGATCGGAAGGGTAGGCGCTGGCCGCGCCCGCCCTCGCGGCCAGCGCCGCAGAGGCTTCGGACAGGGAAAATTCGAGCCGGAAGGAAAAAGAAGTAGAGAAAAAACGCGAAAATTTAGAACACAAATAAAGGAACAAAACAAAAAAACTATGATCAAATACATTGCTTACTGCAGAAAATCAACGGATGAAAAAGACAAGCAAATCATGTCTATTGAGCAACAAATCGAAGAATTAAAAGCATTTGCGGACAGAGAAAAACTTGAAATTTCTGAATTTTTGACTGAAGCAGAAACTGCGAAGGTTCCAGGAAGACCGATTTTCAATTCCCTCATTTCTTTAATTGAAAAAGGATTGATCAACGGAATTGTTAGCTGGCATCCAGACAGGTTAGCCAGAAATTCGATTGACGGCGGGAAAATAATTTACCTAGTCGATACCGGAAAACTCCAATCTCTTAAATTTCCCAGCTTTTGGTTTGAGAATACGCCGCAGGGAAAATTTATGCTTTCAATTGCCTTTGGCCAATCCAAATATTATGTGGACAATCTAAGCGAGAATGTAAAACGAGGTTTGTATTTCAAGCTTCGTCGTGGAGAGTGGCCATCTTATGCACCATTGGGATACAAAAACGATAGAAATTCTAAAAGTATTATGACTGTCTCCAAAAGTGCGAAGTTAGTGAAAGAAGCATTTAGAAAATTCGCCTCTGGCGAATTTTCATCAATGAAAGATATCCGCGATCTGTTTTTCAAAAATGGAATTACCCGTAGAAATGGGAAGCCGTTACATTTCAATCAAATTCGAGAAATGCTTCAGCGGACTTTCTATTACGGCTTGATGACGTATCACGGCGAAACTTATGAGGGAAAACATAAACCCTTAATTACCAAAAAACTTTTTGATGAGGTACAGAAAGTATTGGAGAAAAAATACAACAGAAAACCACAAAAACATGATTTTGCTTTTACCGGATTTATTAAGTGCAAGGAGTGTGACAGTTATTTTACCGCAGAAAAACACAAAAAGTTTTACCCAAAAACCAGAGGAGAAGTTTGGTACACCTACTATCGGTGTGTAAAGAAAAAAGGCATTTGTTCTCAGCCGTATTTACCAGAATCACAACTTGAGAAACAATTACGAGAAATTGTCAGCAACGTTTCCCTTTCCGAAGTTTGGGCCAACAAACTTTTAGAAATGGCAGAAAAAGACGGAGAAAAAGAAAAGATGTTCGCCTTCGGCGAACTCCAAAAACTTTACGTTTCCTTTGACGGTCTTGAAAAGAAACTTGATAAACTTCTCGAAAGTTATTTGGAAGAAATTATTGACACCGAAAGTTACCAAAGGAAAAAGGATGAATTGCTTCAAATGAAAAAGGTGTTACAAGAAAAAATCACTGAAATTAAAACCAAAGGTTCGAGCTGGCTCGAACCAATGAAGGAATTTATAAAAGAGGCCGCTGATGCGGCCAAAATCGCGCGCGCAAAAAATAATTGCAAAGATCTGACGATCTTTGCAAAAAAAGTCGGCTCGAACTACTTCTTAAATAATAAACGGCTCGAATTTTCCCTGTCCGAAGCCTCTGCGGCGCTGGCCGCGAGGGCGGGCGCGGCCAGCGCCTACCCTTCCGATCTCCTTTTGTGCCGGGGGGGGGAGTCGAACCCTCATCCCGCTACGCGGGACAGGTTTTTGAGACCTGCGCGTCTACCAGTTCCGCCACCTCGGCTCGCAAATTCATCGTTATTTTAGCAAAACCAAGGCCAAGATGATAGTCATCAGTTGGATTGCCAGACCGAGTTTTTTGCCCGCTTTTCCCTGAATGCTTCTCTGAAACTTGACCAGCCAGACTAAAAACCGGCTGTTAACGCCGGCAAAAAAGTAAAGACCCTCAATTACATCGGGGACTACGGCTAAAAAACAGGCCAAGTAAATTATAATGATTCGCTGCCAGTCAGGCCAGAAACGCCAGGCAAAAAAACTTCCTGCACCCAAACTAACCAAGGTGTCTGCCGCGACCAGCTCGGCGGATTTTTTTAACGGTCGGCCATGGACAAGTTTTTCCGTGTATAAATTCGGGTTCCAGTGGGGGATTACATCCAGCCAAAAATGACTCAAAAAGGCCAGCGGGAGGGAAACAAGCGGTTCGGAAATTCGGGTGGCAATAACCGCCCCTACTAGGGTATGTGGCAATTCCAGCATGTGGTAAAATTATAGCATATGGCGCTGTTTCCCTATGTGTCTTATTTTCTTCTTGGCGCGGGTTATCTGCTGGCCAGCTTTCTTATTTGGCGGCGCCTGACCGACATGGGCTGTCACTCCGAAAAAATCATCGATTTTCTTTTATTGGCCGGGTTAACCGGTTTTTTGCTGTCCCGACTGCTTCCCTTCACCGGTTTTTGGTTGGGGTTTTTGCTTGTTTTATTTTTTTTCTCCCGCCGGGAAAAATGGAGTTACTGGTCAATGGCCGACGAAGTCGTTTATGGTTTACTGCCTTGGCTTTTTTTGATTCAAATCGACAACTTTTTTAATGGTTATTGGCTGGGTAAGCCCACCAGTCTCCCTTGGGGAATTTATTTTTCCGGCGATCTTTTGCGTCGCCAGCCCGTTGCTTTTTACAGTGCTTTCCTGCTTCTTCTTTTTTGGTTTTTTTTGAAATTTATCGAACGCCGCTGGCGCGGTTGGGATTGGTACAAACGCAAGACCGAGGGAGGGTTAATTGCTTCCTTTTTTCTTTTTTTTATCTCGATGAGCAATTTGCTACTTGCATTTTATCGCGAAGTTGACTTATACTCCTTTTGGTCTGAATTATTTTTGGGCTTGACCGGTATTTTACTCGCATTAAAGGAGGTCTTTTGGCGTCCAAAACCATCTTCCCTCTAAACTTGGTTAAGCCGATTCGCGACTTTCTCTCCGGCGAGGCCAAACGTTTAGAAAAACAAAAAGTCAAAATCATTGCCGAGGATCCCTTTGAGGATGTCTCGCGGGTTGATGATAATGCCTCTGTTGACCTAGAAGCCGATGAGCAGTTTAACCACGCTCGGACGACGGCTTTGCAGGCTCAAATTGACCGCAAATTGATTCAAATTCGCCAGGCTCTTTCGCGAATCAAGATTGGCAAGTATGGCCTTTGTGAAAGTTGCGGCCGGATGATTGACACGGATCGCCTGATGGTTATTCCCGAGGCGACTCTTTGTGTTGCTTGCGAACAGCGCAAAGAACAGTGACATCTTCTCCTCGGATTATCTTTCAGGATAAGGATCTTTTGGTGCTGGATAAGCCGGCCGGCTGGATTGTCAATCGTTCGCAAACTACTTTTCGTCAGGAGACTCTTCAGGATTGGCTGGAAAGAGAAATGCCTTGTCAGGTTCGGTTCGAGCGGGCCGGGATTGTTCATCGGTTAGATAAGGAGACGTCCGGTCTTTTGCTCGTCGCCAAAAATGAAAAGGCTTTTGAAGAGTTGCAATCCCAGTTTAAAAATCGACAGGTAAAAAAAGAGTATCTGGTTTTACTCCACGGCCGGGTTATTCCCGTCGAAGGGAGTATTCAAGCGGCGATCTCTCGCCACCCCCTTAATCGGCATAAGTTCGGGGTTTTTTTAGGCGGCCGTTCTGCCCAAACCGAATATCAACTTGTGACCTTTTTTCCCTCTTCCCAATGGGGTTCTTTTTCTCTGGTTAAGGTCCAGCCTCGGAGCGGTCGCACTCATCAGATCCGGGTTCATTTCAAACATCTGGGTTTTGCGGTTGTCGGAGATCTTCTTTATGCCGGTCGGAAAGTGGCTCGCCAGGACCGTCGCTGGTGTCCCCGCCAGTTTTTGCATGCGGCGGCTTTGGAGTTTCGTCATCCACGCTCCCGCCAGCCGCTTTTTTTTACTTCACCGCTGCCTGAAGTGTTACAACGCGCCCTGAATAATGTAAAATAAAGCTGATGCTTAAGAAGATCTTTTTTCTGATCTTATTTTCCTTGCTTATCTTTGGCGGTTTCCAAGTTTATTTTTTTATGCAAAAAGCTTCTTGGGATGGCAAAAATCGCTTTAACCTTTTTTTTAAAGACAGTCCCGGTTATCTGGTTTCTCTTGTACCCGCCGAGCGGCAAATTATTTGGCTGCCCTTGGATAATCAATTACCCGAAGTTTTAGTTGATGCTTCCGAAGATATCACCAACACTTGTTTTCACCAGGGAGAGCAAATTAAAACCTGCCTACTTAGTCAATTTCGTTCTCGTTTAAACAGTTGGGACACTTGGCGTTTTTGGTGGTATATCCGCAATCTTGCTCCGGAAAAAATTATCAAAGTTGGCAAAATTGCCGACTACTTCCGCGATGAAGCGATTGTCAACGACGACCTCTCTCTTGTTGTTGTTAATACCACCGGTCATTTTGGCCTTGCCAATCGAATAAGCCAAGTGATTACCAATTCCGGCGGTCGGGTGGTCCGTTTGGCTGACGATCAGACCGTCCTGCCTGTTTGTCGAATTAAAACCGAACGCCGCCTGTCCAATACTTATACGGTTCGCAAATTGAAGACGCTTTTGGGCTGTCAAGTGTTTATCGGGAGTGTCGAAAATGAACGCGCCGACGTGGTTATCCAGCTGGGTGAACAAAACTGGGCAGATTTTTGAATTTTTTACTGCGGAAAGTTTCTCGAATAAAAACTTCCAATCCTTGTCTTTCTACGGTTTTGGCGCAGACTTCGTAACGGTTTCCCCCTTTAAGGAGAAATAACAAACGGCGCGACAAGTCGTCGGGCAGACTTCCCAAATAATCGCCGTTTTCTCTTGCTACGGTTACACTGTATTTTTTCGGTACCAGCTTTAGACACTCCACGTTGCCCAGCGAACAAAGCAGTTCAGCTCTGGCCGTGTTGACTAAGCGAACGCTTTTTGTTTTTCCCGGCTCTCTCAAGAAAAAGTTTACCAAGCTCTTGCCGGTTTTATTTTTGGCGCAAATATTCGATTTTTTGGCCGTGTTCAGGCGCTGAATGGCCTTGGTGGCAATCGGGTTATAGCGGTCAACCCGGATGACTTTTTGGTAAACTGCTCTGGCATCATCAAGGCGGTTGCTTTGCCAATATGCCTTCGCTAGCCGGTTTAATGTCCCGACATCCTTGGGGTTTTTTTTTAAGATGGCCGTGTTGAGCTCAATTGCTTTTAGCCAATTACCGGCCACGGCGGCTTCAATCGCCTCTTTTTCTTCTTTTTCGCCTTGCGGGTTCATGATCTCGAATACAATATCTTTTTGTCATTTGGTTGTCAAGCGGTGTATTTGTGGTAAAATGAAAATATGTCCGGTCACTCCAAGTGGGCGACGATTAAGCATCAAAAGGGGATTAATGATGCCCAGAGGGGTAAGCTTTTTTCCAAACTGGCGCGGACGATTGCGATCGCCGCCCGTGGTGGTTCCGACCCGGCGACTAATTTTAAACTGCGCCTGGAAGTCGAAAAGGCCCGTCGGGTTAATATGCCTAAAGAAAATATTACCCGAGCGATCAAAAAAGGGAGCGGTGAGGAGGCAGGGGAGAGTTGGGAAGGGGTGACTTACGAGGCTTTTGGTCCTTCCGGCGTCGGCATTATTGTTGAAGCGATTACCGATAACAAAAACCGAACTACCGCGGAAATCAAAAACTTGTTTGAAAAGAGCGGGGGAGCCTTGGCCGGTCCCGGCGCGGTTGCTTTTCAATTTGACCGCCTTGGACAGCTTCTGGTTGCTAAAGAAGCCGATTTCGAAAAGCAAATGCTCCGGTTGATCGATTTGGGGGCTAGGGATATTGTTGAAGAAGGGGAGCAGTTGGTTGTTTTTATTCCTTCCGATTGTCTGGCAAAAACCAAAGACCTTGCTTGTGAAGCGGAACTGATCTGGTATCCCACTAGTTGGATCTCTTTAAAAGATCCCGAAGAAATTGGCAAGGTCGTTCGGCTTTTAGAAATTTTGGAAGATCACGATGACGTTCAGAAAGTGTTCAGCAATCTAGCCACGACATGAAACCGATCTATTTTCGCAAAAGACAAAAATTTATTCTTACCGCTGTAGTTTTGGCGCTGATTTTGCTTTTTATCCAGGTGACCAATCTAAGCTGGCGTTATCAAGCGATTGCTTCTCTTGTTTTTCTAGCTTTTTCTTTGTCGGCTTGGTCGCTGAAAGAGGCGCTGAATGATCTTGAATGGTTTGTGGTGCCTCTCCTGCCGGCTCTTTTCACCGGCGGCGTCGGCCTGTTTTACTTTTTGGTTCCCGGCGACTGGCGGGTTCGCTTGCCGGTTGTTATCTTGTATGGTTTCGGTCTGTATGTTCTCCTGCTGTCAGCCAACATCTTTTCCGTGGCCGCCATTCGGACCATTCAGCTTTTACGTTCGGCCCGTGCGGTTGGCTTTTTAATGACCTTGTTAACCGCTTTTTTCCTTTATGACACCTTGTATTCTTTTCGACCGGTTTTTTGGCTCAACTTTTTCCTCGTTCTTCTCGTCAGCTTTCCCTTGTTGCTCCAAGCAATTTGGACAACTAAATTAGAAAACCGTCTTAGCGTTCAGACGCTTTCTTTTTCCTTTGCCTTGAGTCTTATTCAAGCCGAAGGCGC
>JBDRBL010000001.1:0-21790 GCA_043822685.1 Candidatus Shapirobacteria bacterium | reverse complement strand
TTGGTTTCTTTAATTCGGATTAATAAATTGGGAACAAAAGGCAGATCTAAATTTTGGGCAATACGTTTGCCTAACAACTCCGATTGATTAAAACCCCGCCAGTTAAGGCGTTTTTTATGCAACGGAATAGGTGTTAGAATTGGCCTTTTTGAACAATATTGAGTAAAAGATCTTTGTTCGCCGATAAAACTCAAAAATAGTTCGACAAGCTCACTACTTATGTCGGTAACAAAACGATACTTCAACCTTTTAATTGCTTTTTTGATCAAACCACGGTAAGCAAAAACAGAGGTTAAATTCTCAAGCGAAGAATCTTTTTGAAAAACGCTTTCTTTAGCCAAAACCACTTTGTTGAGACACTCGGCGCAAAAATAACCTCCTTCCCAACCACAGCCGACACAGCGCCGCGGAAAAAGCCAGTCAAGAAGACTCATCCTGGCTAGTATATAATAAACTCATGAAAGCGGTAAACCGGCGCGCTAAATTTGACTATCACTTGCTGGAGAGTTTTGAGGCTGGCGTGGTTTTGAGCGGACCGGAGGTAAAAAGCGCCCGGCAGGGCTGGCTTAATTTCAGTGGCAGTTTCGTGCGGTTGTCAGAAGGCGAGGCGTGGCTGCACAACTTGCACATTAACCCTTATCCCTGCGCCGATAACAAGAATTACGATCCCAAGAGAACACGAAAACTGCTGCTGCACCAAAGCGAACTGCTCAAAATCAGCCAAAAAATCAAGCAAAACAACTTGACTTTGGTACCGGTTTCGTGCTACACTCGGCGGCGTCGGATTAAGTTCGAGATTGCCTTGGCGCGAGGCAAGAAAAAGTACGAAAAGCGCGAGGCCATCAAAAAGCGAGATTTGGAACGCGATATCTTGGGGATGTAAGTCTCGACGGAAAGGCACTTTAAAAACGGCAAGCTGACAATGAGTCTGGTCATTAAAGCGACTCAAAAACAACTGGCGAAGATTACTCTTCCGCCCCGAATTACGCATACGCGCAAGTGTACGCCTAAAACGGCATCAATAAGATTTTTGTTTGGCGAAATCTTATCGGTGTGAACAAAGTCAAACTGCAGTTTCACCGGTTGGCCAGCCGGCGAAATTTAAGAACAAATGGCCTTAGTTCCGGTCTTCCGGTCAACAGGATCAGATTGGAATGAAAAATAAAAGTTGGCTAAGCTTGTAGAAGTTTTTAAATGGTTTTTTCGGACCCCGGTTCAATCCGGGCATCTCCACCCTTCGTCCCAATTAAACATTGGGACTACGGAGTGGCGCGGCCACCCTAAAGCATTAGAATCGCTGGGATTACTAACGAAGGGTGCCCCTAACGAAGCTCGCCCTGTTTTGCCTTTCGGAACAAAAGATTGATTTAACAATATCTATTGACAGACGAGTTAAACACTTGAGATAATTTATCCATGGTTGGAAGTCTAGGAGCCGCAGGGGCAAGAGTTGTCTTTGACCAAATCCTCGCCACTTTTAGATTTCTATAGATCCTTCGTAAATTTTTGCTACACTTGACTAGTGATTGTTGATGATAAAACATGCCGTCGGTTAATTTGTGATTATGCCCAACCATATTCACGGAATTGTTGTTTTATCGTCCGAATGTAGGGGCGCAATTCATTGCGCCCGTGTTTTCAATGATCGTGTTTTTCGGACGGGCGTGATAAATCACGCCCCTACGACAGGAAGGGAAATAACATTAGTCTGATGATATGAATCATCATAGTAATTAGCCTTGCAAAAGTTGATTGGGTTTATAGCAGCCACAAAGACAAAAAGAAAATCAGGACGACGGCAACCAAATGGACCGCGGCTAGAAGTTTAAACAGTCCGCCCAGGGAACTCTTGACTGTCTCATCCATCAGCATCACTTGACGCAAAACGATAACGGCAAAGGCCAAATAAAGAAACAGGGCGATTAAAACAAAAATTTTAATAATCAACCAAGGATCAAATCCGGGCAAGCCTTGAGCTAAAAAAGCAATAAATTGATCAAAGGGAGTCATTTGGTTTTGGCGTTCTCGCCTTTTTTAATCAAATCATAGATAATCTTGGTAACATACTCGGGGTCAGGAACATCCTTAATTTCGATTTCGGGAATAGCGCCGGCGGTTTGCACCAAAACATCGCCAAAATCAAAAAGCGAACGCAGGTAGCCGCCCTTACGACTGCTTACCTCCTCAACGTGATCCAAGCGCGCCTCGGTCATCTCCCGATATAACAACGAGGGAAAATCAACGTCAATTAATCGTTGATCAGTAACAATGAGAACATTGTAATACCAGCGCAAAGAATGTTCAAAAAAATAGGCAAAAACAAAGAAATACCAGAAGATCACGGCAATCAGACGGTAGGAAAAAGGCAGGATTTCACCGGTGAAAAAGAGAGGGGCAAAGACCGGAACAAAAAGAAGCAGCAGCGTAAAAAGAAGCCAGGGGAGAATAACAATCGGATGCTGGCGCAGAAGAAGGACAACGTTTTCTTTTTTGTCTTGAGTATCAAAATGAAGATTGCGGGGAAAGTGCTGAAAAGAACGGAGAAAACGACTCCGCGGGGCACGCAGTCCGGGAAAAGCCGCTGGAGCCGGAACAGGAACAGAAACAGGCTGCGGCAATGACGAGCCGCTGGTAAAAATATCTGGCACAAAGCTATTTTATCATTTCTTTTCCAGATTAAACAGTTTCGACTTCAGAGAAATACGGCCGGGAGCGCGCAAATTAAAAACCGTATAAAATTCTTCACCGCCAACTTCAAAACTTCCCCGATTAGTCGAAAAAACAATCTTACTGGTGTTGCCGTTAGTCCCATAACTGACCGTGATTCCTCCAACCTCGCTAATGGCTCCGCCCCGGCCTTCCGCCTGCTGTCTCATCTCTTCCCTTGACCAAGGACTGCCGCCAGCGCCAAAACAGGAATTATAATCAACCGGCAAAATCCGATCAGCCCCGCTGCCGGAGCGATAGACAACAACCGCGTTGAGAATATCGGCCATTTCTTCCTGATTGAGCCAAGGATGGGACCGGCCGCAAGTGGTACCACTACGGCTCTTGTACCAGGCCTTGTAAAACCAAGGCGAACCGGCAATTTTCTCAAAAGCATCATTTGTCCAGCAGTTTTGATTGCCGCACTTCGTATCCCAGCCGGAGGGCGTATTGTAACCGCCCGAAGAAGCGGCGTACCAGGCAGAAAAAGGCTTGCCACCGGAGATCAGCACCCAGCCGCGAGTCGCCTCCACTGCCGCATCCCAAGCGCCGCCTTTGTTAGCTGGCTTGTAAACCTGACAGGATTCGGTGGCGCAAATTGAACCACTGCCGTTATTGGTATAGGCCAAAGCGTAAGAACGAGCGGCGACAGCTTGAGCCTTCAAAGCGGCCGAGTCGTTGTCGGTCCAAGAAGAGGGCACTTCATAAATGCGTTTGACATAAGTCTCAATATCCACGACTCCATAACCACGAACCGTAATATTGATCGAGGTGGAATAATCTTTTTTAATTTCTGTCCCTGGGTAATAAGCCCGTAGAATATCTTCGGCTGATTGGCCGGACTTGGCCCGACCCCAAGCGCCATATTGACTCATGCCTTTGCGATGGGGCGCGCCAAAAGAAAAGGCGGCAAAAGCCGGCGAAAAACCGGGGTTAAAATCAGGACGCGAAGCCGGATCATCAGCTAGGGGAACCTCGCCGACAGTGGTTTGAAAAGTACCGGTTTTTTCCGCCAGCAGCGATTGCTGTTTGGCCGTCAAGCTGGCAATTTTACCGGAAACACTTCCCAGATAATCATCAACTTTCTGAACCTCGACGCGCAGAAAACCAGCTTGTTTAGCCAAAGTCGCTCTAGTTTGAGCCAGCAGATTTTGATTTTGTTCCAGCTTGTCTTTGTCTTTTTGCAAATTGCTCAAGTCGACGGAGAGCTTTTGAATGACTTTTTTGTCTTCGTTGGCCATCGTGTTGCGATAAGACAATTCGCGAGTTAAAAGAGCGGCATTATCGGCGGCCAGAAGAACGAGAAAGGGCGAGAAGAGCTGGGAGCGAATATAATAGTGGCGAACGCGGGCGGCAAAAACTTCCTCCTGATAACCCAAGTCGACCTCGCGGTCAAAGATGCTTTTTTCCAGTTTTTTTTGCTGGCTTTCGGCGGATTTAAGCAGTTGCTCGGTATTAGCAACTTGTCTTTCCAGGTTAGCCAGATCCTGCTTGTTTTGGTTTTGAGCCGGCGAGTAAGCAGAGAGAATGCCGCCGCATTCTTCGATTTTGCGCTGACAGTCATCGGGGTTGGAGCAGTCCGTCGAGTCGCAGAGGGCAAACGCGAAGCGACAGAATTTTAAAACAGTAAATAAGCATAGTAAAAAAAAGATAGATCTTCTAATCATGCATAAATTAATTTTAAACGGTTAACTATTTGCTATTAGCTTCCTGATTGAGTATAACACGATAGCTGTGATAAACTGCAGTTAGTGAAGAAGATCGCTGGACTGTTGATCGTTAATTGCTTATTGTTTTTTTTACTGGCAAAGCCGGTGATCGCGGCTCGTCCGCCAAACATTCGCACCGCTCTAGGTGAAATTCCTCCCGACCCGTTGCTATTTGTCGGCTGGGTGTTGGGCAACTCGATCAGAATCGGTGGCGGTATTGCCTTTTTACTTATGGTCTTTGCCGGTTTTCAGATTACCACCTCCACCGGCAACCCGGAAAGGCTAAAAGGCGGACAGGAGATGTTAACCGCCGCCATTGAAGGCATCTTGTTTTTAATTTTCTCGGCGTTTTTATTAAATTTGATCGGGGTAAAGATTTTTAATTTCCCCGACTTTAGCTAACATGCCCTTAAAACTCAATTTCCCCAATCTCGAAAAAGAACTGCCACTGGTGCCGGGAAAAGCCGCTCCGACTTTCACCGTCGTCAACAATTTAAACGACATCGTTTCGGCCGCTCTGCCCTACACATATCTCATTGCCGGTTTGGTTTTGTTTTTTTTATTAATCTGGTCCGGCTTCGAATTACTGACAGCCGGCGATAATCAAGAAGCAATTAAACGCGCCTTTGGCCGGATCACTCACGCTCTAACCGGCTTTATCATCATTTTTCTCTCTTACTGGCTGATTCAATTGGTCGAATTAATTTTGGGAGTGAAGATCTTTTGAAAGAAAAATTATCTCTTGCTTCTTTGGGGCGCAATATGGACAGATATCTCGCGGGGGGAAAATAGTCTCATTACAGGTGTTGCAAACTTCGGCCTCCAGCCTGTATCTTTGTCTTCGAGTCCGCCAAGCACCAATATTGGGTTGGCCTTCAATTAACATATAAAAAAATTAACCCGATAAAAATAATCAGCAGCCAGAACAAGGGAAACAAAACCAACTGCGATTTGTCATGGCGGAGGCGATTAAAAGTGAGAAAAGGATGTTGAAAAAAGCCGTAAGTGTTGGCCAAAAAAAGATAACTTTCCCTAACGACTGTCAGGAGAATAAACCTTGGCAAGGGCGAGCCGGGCGCGAGAGAGACGGGATTCGATGGTTTTGTAGCTGACATGTAATTGGGCGGCAATTTGAGCAACACTTAAGCCCTGATAGTACTTTAGTCGCAAAACATGACGATATCCTTCGTTGAGGCGGGCAAGCGCATGTGTCACTCGCAAAGATAACTCTTTGCGCAGTAATTTTTGCTCCGGACCCAACGCCTCCTCTGCCAACTGCTCCAACCAAGGAAAACGAGAAAACAAAATAATTTTGATCTTTTGTTTGCGATAATAATCGGCCGCTTCATGATTGGCAATAGCGCACAGCCAAGTAAAAAAACTTGATCGGCCGGCAAAACCGGGAAAAGACTGCTGGGCGGCGGCAAGTGTTTCCTGCAGAATTTCTTCCCGCACCTCGAAATCGCTTATCCGCCGCCCCAGATAAGCGCGCAGGCGAAAAAAATGCTGTTCTAATAAAACTTCAATTTCAGGAGGCGGCATAACGCAGAGCTTGGTAACTTTGAACCAAATAATTCTGGGCTGATTGCCAATATTTTTTCTCTCCCGTCGCTTGTCCCAAGCGATAAGCGCTGATGGCCAAAAGCCGATATCGGATCATTTCCGCCAATTGCAGGGCGGAGAGACGATAAATCTCGCCATAAAGATCGAGCATGGCTTTTTCCAGTAATGTTTGGTCCAATTCGCCCGTTTTAACCAGCTCGGTGTGAATTTGTCGACAGCGAACCGCCAGATCAGCGACCACAGCCGGATCAAAGGGCGGTTCTGCCGGCGCCGAAATGAAACCGTAAGGCTCATTGAATAAAACCTCTTCTTTCTGCCAATAGGCCAATTCGGCCTTGGCAATACGAGCCGGATCAAAGTTAAACTTGGGAATCTCGTCGTTGCCGCCAAAACGCCGGCGGCGGCGGGAAAAATCCAACACCACCTGACGCAGTTCCTCGGCCCCAAAATCGGGAAAATGACAGGGAAGCCAATAAACCTCCTCGTAAGCTCCCTGCCAACAAAACATCCCGCTGGTGCGCTGTTCACCGGAAGCGCGAATCAGGAGATCGGGATAAGGATAGGGCTGATCGTGCGTATCCAAAAAGCGATTAAAATCTTTTTCTTCCAGAAGATTCACTAATTCCTGTTTTCCGGCAATCTTTTTTACCGCTCTCACAATCTCATCCCGCCCGCCATAATCAAGAGCAATGTTTAAAACATATTTTGTAAAGTGCTTTGTTTCCTCCTCGGCTTTAATAATTTTTTTAACTAAACTTGCCGGCAGACGATCTTTGCGGCCCAAATGAATCAAGCGCACCTGCTCTTTTTTGGCCTCGGCTAAATGTTTGCTCACAAACCACTCGTATTTTTGCATCAAGAACTTAATCTCGGCCGGCGAGCGATCCCAGTTTTCGGTGGAAAAAGCCCAAAAACTTAAAGTGTGAATTCCATAAAAACGCGCGGCGCGGGCCAGGGCCGGAGTAACGTCGAAACCTTTGGAGTGGCCCATAAAATTGGGGAGATTGTGAGCGCGAGCCCAGCGGCGATTGCCATCGCAAATAATCGCCAGATGATGAGGAACCAAGGTTTGCGCCGGAAGGGGAGGGAATTGGGAAGTCATAGGTAGTTGGTCGCTATTGTAGCATTTTTCCTTCGCTGGAAAAAAGAGGTAGAGAGTGATAGACTGGTGACAATGATGCTCGCGGTGAACATTGGAGAAAATTTTTGGCTTAATCTTAATCCGGCCGGTGGTGGAGTAGGGATAACCCAACAGCCTCAAGGCTGTTTTGATTCGATCGGCAATTTGATTTCTTGTATTCTACCCAATATTTATGTTTTTGCCGGCATAATTTTATTTATTTTAATGATTATCGGCGGCATCGGCGTGATTAAAAGCGCCAATGGCGGCAGTGAAGAAGATCTCAAAAAGGGCCAGCAGGCGATTACTTCGGCCTTGCAGGGCTTCTTGATTATTTTTGTCAGTTATTGGATAATTCAGTTGGTGCAAATTATCACCGGCTTACAAATTTTTAATAATCCAACTTTATGATTTTCCCTGCCATTTTTGGCCAAATTCAACCGCCAGCTCCCTTTCAAAACGTAGCTGGACAATACGGCGACGTTTCTGTCGGTTTAGTAAAATTTCTAAATAATATCATTCGCTTGCTAATCGTCGTGGGCGGGCTGTGGGCCTTCATTAATTTAATTTTGGCCGGCTACGGTTTTTTGGCCGCCGGCGAAGACCAGAAAAAAATTACTGCCGCCTGGCAGAAAATCTGGCAATCCATGCTGGGAGTGTTATTTATTTTAGGTTCGTTTGTTCTGGCAGCTATCTTTGGCTGGATTCTTTTTGGTAATCCGCAGGCTTTACTAACACCGATAATTTATGGCCCGTAAAAAATGATAGTACTAATCGCTCAAAAACCAAATCCGTTAGGCCAAATCGGTGGTGCATTGGGGTTGGGACCTTGGGGGGATATTGTCAATCAAGTCGGGCCAAAAAATGTGGTCCCTGCCTCGGCAAAATTCGCCGGCATCTTGTCCAATCTTCTGGGCGTCATGACTATTGTCGCCGGCTTGTGGTTTATGATCAACTTTTTAAGCGGCGGCTATGCTTACTTGTCGGCGGCCGGCTCAAGCGAAAAAATGAAAGAGGCGACCCAACGAATTGGCAATAGTCTGGTCGGCCTAATTGTCGTGATCGCCGCCTACGCGGTAATCTCGCTGATCGGCGGCATACTGGGCTTCAGCATTTTAGATATCGAAACCAATATCGGCAAAATTACACCATGAAAAATAATCTGCTGGCGGAAATCACCAATCCGGCTCTGCCGAAAAAACTAGGACAAGGCGGGGCGGCTCCGACAAAAGGAGCGGAAATCGTCGGCGACACAATCGCCCGGCTGATGTCGACGGCTTTTATTGCCGGAGGGATCGTCCTGCTGGCGATGCTGGTCTGGGCGGCGATTGATTGGATCGGCGCCGCCGGAGAAGAGAATCGCTTAAAGGCGGCCAAAAACAAAATCTCCAACGCGATCATTGGTTTTGTAATTTTAGTCTCGGTGCGCGCCGTGCTGGGCTTTTTGGCCGGGGCTTTGGAAGTCAGCTGGCTGGATTCGTTAAAAATTACTTGGCCCAGTCCATAAAAAATGACACTCGCCGCAGGATTAGTTTCAGAAATCGGGGGAACACTTGACAAGATGCCTTCCAGTGTTTCCGGTTTTTGGAAAGGGCCGTTGGACACACTTTTTGGCAACTTAGCTACCACTGCTTTAACCGCAGCGGTCATTTTAGCTTTAATGCTAGCCCTTTACGGCGCCATTCGCTGGGTAACTTCGGCCGGCGATAAAGAAGGCTTGGCTACTGCCCAAAAAATCATCACCGCTGCCATTGTCGGTCTCGTGATTGCTTTTTCCGTTTGGGGAGTGTTTTCTTTAGTCCGCGGCTTTTTCGGCATCGGCCGAGGCGGTTCAGCAGGCTCACCGTCCGGTGGAGGAGGAGGGCCGTCGGCCGGCACATCGGCTTGCGTCGCTGTTTGTAAAAACACCAGTTGTCAAGGTTATAACTCTTTTTGCTACAGCGACTGCCGATGTATCTGCAATTCGTCCGGCCAAATGTGGGCCTACGAAACGCCATGGTGCGATGTAACCGATACTATCCACGAATGTGTCGGCAATAGCAGTGTTGACACCGGAAAAAAATGCAAGTAGTATTATGGTATAATCATTTAGTTAAGCAACAGGGAGGTAAAAGATGTTTGGTTTAGTTGACAAAATTAATTTAGCGCTGGTGAAAACCGCTTACGCCGCGCCCGTTTCGGTAGACATTCGCCCCGGCGGCGAGTTTGCCGGCTTGGATCAGATTACCATGCCCAATATTATTCAAACCGCCATTCGTTTGGTTTTGGTCGTCGCCTCCTTGGTCGCCTTTTTCTTTTTGGTTTTGGGCGGTATCAGGTGGGTTACTTCCGGCGGCGACAAAGAACAAACTCAAAAGGCGCAGGGACAGATTACCGCTGCCTTGGTTGGTTTGGTAATTGTCTTCTCCGCTTGGGCGATTTTGCGGCTGATCGAGGGCTTTTTCGGGATCTCCATCTTAAAATTAACCATTCCCGAAATTCCCCGATCGTAAAAGTTTAGAAATTTGACCTATGATTCCCGATTGGAATAAAGCTGTTGCGGGCGCAATGCCGGGTGGTTTCTGTGCCCTGGGGGGAGTCGCCACTATTCAGGGTTTTGAGTGCATTTTTCAAATCATTATCAATTTGGCCATTTCTTTGATTGCCCTAGCGGCGCTGATCGTCTTTATCACTGGCGGTTTTAAATTCTTAACCGCCGGCGGCGATGCCAAGAAGGCCGGCGAAGCCTCGCAAACGATTACTTTGGGGATTGCGGGAATTGCGATTGCCATTGGCGCTTGGTTTGTCATGAGGCTGATTGAACAATTCACCGGCGTTCAAGTAACCGAATTTATCATTCCCGGGCCGTAATCTGTTAGAATGTAAATAATGAAGCTCCTGCCAAAGATTTTTGGTTTGCTGATAATTTTTAGTTTTTATTTTTTTGTTCCCAAAAAAATTCTAGCCGCCTGCTCTCCCCCGCAGGATTATTCCGGCTGTTCCATCAGTCAAACCGGTCCCAAAATCGCCGGCAACATTAACATTGACAATTACGCCCAAATCCGCGAACTTTACAATCAAGCCAATCCCGATCTGATCAATCAGCAAATTCCGGTAACCATCATTTACACCGTCGAAGACCTGAAACCCGCTTATTTCAATGACGCCATTGGTAATTTGCAGGCGATGCAAAAAAATGGCTTAATCCCCGTTATCCGTTTGGCCGGTTCGATGGGCGAAACCTGGAATCCGATCACGACAGAAGAAGCGCAAACCAGCGCTCAAACGCTTAATCGGCTTTTTTCCCAACTCCGCTTCTACGACAACGGCCAAGCCATCAAACCGGTCGTTTATTTTGGCAACGAACCCAATTTACCCTCGGAATGGGGCGGCACCGCCGATGCCAACTCTTTTGCTCAAGCATTTGCCGGTTTTATTGAGGCGGCAGGGAGCAGTCGAACCTTTCAAATTTTTGTCCCGCCGGTCGCGACCCACCAAGGCGGCGTCGAGTATAATTTCATGCAAACAATTCTCAATCAAAAGCTGACCAACGGCCAAACCATTGCCGCTAGTGTTGATGGAGTCGCACTGACCATTTATAACGACTCTCCACGATCTCTAGCCACTCTCTATCAGGAGCTAACTAATTTTTATCAAACCAATGGCGTCAAAAACAACTTCATCATTAGCGAGGTTGGCCCCCTGATCAACGGCAATTTATTGCAAAACGAAAACGATCAAAATGCCTGGGTCAGTCGCATGAGCCAAGTTTTTGCCGAGCTGAAAAACAATCCGCAACTTTTTGGCGAGGCGGAATTTATTTCCACTTCTTTCTTTTTGGATACTGACGGCGATGGTTTTCCCAATGAAACTTTGTTAGTCATCATTGACAAAAATGGCCAAGTGCAAATCTACCACTTAAAGTCTTTGGGCGGGGGGCGACTGGGCGGAACGGGAAGCGCTTGCAAAGCTAATATCAATGCTCCTCCCAAAGCCATAACCAAAGGCGAGTCGTTTATTGTGACTATCAACAAATGCGACAGTGTGGCGCAAAAAATTACCGGCATGTTAAAAACTCTCAAACTCGATATCAGCGACAATAAAAAAATCGCCGACGATTATAAAGATCCCTTGATGCGCCTGTCCCCTTACAACGAAATCCCCAAAGCCGAAAAAACCCAAAAAAGATTGACCTCCAAAGGGGAAATTACTTTCGAGTATTGCGAAAAAGATCAATATCAATGGCCCACGACAGCCAGTAGTAATATTACTTTTGAAATGCCCGATTGGGTCTGGGGCTGGGCGGCCCAATCCCAAATCACGGCGCGATATTTAAATCCCGCCACCGATCCCTTGAAACAATTATTGGTCGATAACCCTAGCGGCGGCGAGCGTTATTTGGCGCAAGGCCAGGCAGAAGCTCAAGTACTGGGCGAGCAGAATCAAAATACTTGCCCGGTGGACTTTTATGTCAGTTTTGAAAATATCCGGGTTGAAAACGGCGCCTTGCAATACGGTGTAAGAATTTCTCACACTGCCCCCGGCTGGCTGGGCGATATTATGGTTAATCCTCAACTGGGCACACACTACGAAAAAATCGGCCCGGGCGCGAGTATCTATTTAGACACGACCTACTCCGGAGCGGAACAATTTTTACCCGCTTATCCCGCTAACGCCGACCCCAAAACGATCCAAGTTGATTTAGACATTAGAGATCAAGGCGATTATCAGCAAAGTTTGGGTTGTTCCAAAACTTTAAATTTTAACAACGGCAAGAGCACTCCCCGACCTACGCCTACGCCGCCCAAGTGCGTCAAATATGTTCCTGCCGGCAAGACACTCAACCCCTTTGAGGTTCGCTGTGTGGCCGGTTCGTGTTTGCTTACCACCGGTGGCAGCTGGATTGAAAATTGGGTTACCACCGCCAGCGGAGTAGTCGAAAAAATTCTCCAATTTGCCTGCGGCAAGCAAGAATTAGTCGTTACCCCCATTTTTAAACTCCCTTTTCTGGATGAGGTCAATCGCTATAACAACAACACCATGGGTATTTTTAAAACCGTTAGTGAGGATGCCGATCAAGCCTTTAAGCCCGAAGATTCTCTGCAGGACTCGACTCATCAAGGAATAGACGGAGTCGAAGGAGGAAATCAAATCGAGGTTGATGCTCCCATTTTTCAGCAGGCGGAAAACAAGGCCGCCTGGGAATGGGTTACTGAAGGCGCCCTCCAGCCCTATACGGGCAATTAGGTCTTGACAAGTCGTTTTCAATAATATACTATTTCAGTATATTATGAGAAATGCTTCAGATTCAAAGATTAGCAAAATCATCACCTTGGTCAGCTCGCTTCCCTGCTTTACCCTGGAAGATCTCGTGCCGGTGGAAAACAACCGCAGTTATCTAAAAATTCTCCTTTCCCGTTACGTTAAGACCGGTAAATTGGTAAGAATTAAAAGAGGGGTTTACACTGCCAAAACCGAGCCGACAACCGCTCAACTGGAATTAACCGCCAATTTGCTCACCGAGCCAAGTTATTTAAGTTTGGAATACATTTTATACCAGTATGGCTTATTGACCGAAATACCAATTAATTACACTTCAATTGCTTTGAGAAAAACGGGGCAATTTAAAAACAAGTGGGGTATTTTTGTCTATCATAAAATAAAACCATCACTATTTGTGGGCTATAAAACAACTAGAGAGCATGACTTGTTGATTCAAAAAGCTACCAAGGCTAAGGCTGTATTTGATTATCTTTATCTGCGCAAAAATCAACTGAACGATACAAGTTCAATGGCCGAATTAAGACTAAATTGGGACAATCTAAATTCCCAAGACAAAAGAGAGTTACGGTTTTATTTTAAACTGGAGGGAAACAAAAAATGGAAAACGCTCTGGCCATTTGGAAAAAAATAAGTGAAGACAGCTCAACCAATAATCGCATCTTTCAACGCAATAAATTGAAAGAGTACGGCCAGATTTTGGTTCTGGATTTTATCTACGCCCACCCAAAATACAGCCAGCTGGTTTTTTACGGTGGCTCATGTCTGGCACAGTGTTACGGCCTACCTCGTCTGTCGGAAGATATCGATTTGGTTGACCTAAAAAAGACCGTTTCTTTAGAAAAACTCGCCCACGATTTACATGCATACTTTGATCAAAAGTTGGGATTAAAAAACACCATCGATCGACAAAAATTCCGAGTAATGATAAAACTACCAATCTTGCGAGAATTGGGACTGGCAAAAGCAGATGAATCAGAAAATCTCTTGTTGAAAATTGAGGTCTTTAGCCAATTTGCTTATTGCTTAAAATTTAAAATCGAGATTGTGCCTATTTTTAAGTATAATCGGTCAATTTTGGTAAGAACCTTTGATTTACCCACCCTAATGGCTACCAAAATCAACGCTGTTTTAAATCGCCAGTGGCAAAAAACAAACAAAGAAGGAAAAATTATCCTACGAGTTAAAGGACGTGATTATTTTGACCTGATGTGGTATTTGCAAAAAGGAATCAAACCAAACTTGGCCTGTATAATCGGTATTAAAAATGGAGCCGAATTAAAAGAAAAATTATTAGTCGCGGTTAAAAGGGTCGACCGCCAAAGCCTCAAGTTAGACCTGGAGGCATTAATTGATCAGCCAGAATTGGTGCAAAATTTGAGTCGAAATCTAAAGGAAATTCTCGTAAGGCAACTGGATTCCTCCCTTGCATTTTAAAAAACGTTTGTTGTATGATCTAGACAATGACTCTGCCCCGGCTTCATCTCCCCAAAATTAAAAAGCGCCTGTTCTGGTGGGTGCTGGCGGGATTGGTGGCGGCGGTGACGCTTCTATCAGCGGCAAGAGCAGAATATAACCCCTATCCGGCAGGGGGAATCGCTAGTCGTTATAAAAGCGCCCTGGAAAACGGTCAAACTAATCTGTCCCAGTGGTCTACAACCATGGTGATCCAAGAAATTCCTTTAGCCTTGACCAGAGCCATGGTAGGTTATCCGGAGGTTGAAAGAGACAAAACAGCTATGGCGCCCAGTGGCGGTTTGGCAGGAGTTTTCGCCTCTGCCATTGGCGGTTTTTACACAACTCAACCCGTTTCCAATCAACAATACTTTGCCTATCTGGGACAAAAATTAAATCCCGTCAAGCCGATTTACGCCCAAGGAAAAGGGTGGGACTTTTTGAGTCCAATTTTGGAATTGTGGATTATCTCGAGAAACATTGCCTATATTGTGTTTGTAGTTATCTTTGTCGCCATTGGTTTTATGATTATGCTACGGCAAAAAATTGATCCCCAGACAGTGGCCAGTGTTCAATCAGTCTTACCCAAAATAATCGTTTCTTTAATTTTAGTCACTTTTAGTTACGCCATTTTTGGCTTGTTTGTTGATTTGGCTTTTTTGTTCAATGGAGTTATCCAAAGAGCTTTCGAAGGCGCCTTTGCTAATTTTGCTCCAAAGGCCTGTCCCCCAGTGGGCCCATGCTGGATTGAGGAATTTTATCCCGTGGATTTTCTCAAAAATGTGGCCGGGGCGGGCATTCCCGGCATTCTTGTCGGTGGAATAAAAATTCTTTTGGGAGCGGTAGGAATTATCGGCGGCGACTTTACTAGTTTCTTCAATCTAGCGATTGCTTTTACTTTTATTAGTTCGGTAATTAAAATCTTTTTTAGTTTACTAAGTCGCTATGTTACGATTATATTAATCACCATTTTTTCTCCTTTCGCCTTTCTGTGGGGATCGTTGCCGGGCCA
This sequence comes from Candidatus Shapirobacteria bacterium, assembly GCA_043822685.1. Taxonomy (GTDB): domain Bacteria; phylum Patescibacteriota; class Microgenomatia; order PFEM01; family JBDRBL01; genus JBDRBL01. The sequence continues at coordinate 6,966 of JBDRBL010000001.1, read as the reverse complement.
ACAAGATACTATTTCCAGCTCAATAAGAACAATGTTGTCGGCAGTTTTATCTTTCCCCGTCATAATGTTAATGGTTAATCTTGCCTATATTGTTTCAAAAACAGGAGTCCTTTTTAGCACTTTGCCCCCATTTATGGGTGCCGCTCTTGACAAGCCAGGGGCTTTATGCGGGGGTGTCGGTCAACCACCATGTGCGGCAATTACCTTAATAACGCAAGTGATTTCACTAGGAATTATTATCGCTACCGCCAAGGTGCCAGAAACAATTGACGAATTGCTAAAAGTCAAAGCCGGCGGTGGACAGGCTGGTGCCGAGTTAGCCGGCGGTTTACGACGACTACCTATAATCGGTAGTTTCCTTGGTTAAAAATTACTAGAAGTTAATGGAAAAAGCGGGGAAATTGTTTTTTAGCCTGTTGAAGAAGCTGATCAGACGTTTGTGAATAAAAGTCTAGAGCTTGTTGGCTAATTTTTCCTTCTTGGTATAATCCTGTCAAAAAAGCAATTGATTTTTGCTGGCTCGTTTGCATTTCTTTTAGTTCTTGATCAGTAATTGATCTTCCTGCCAAACTTTCCAATTCTTTTTTGAGGGCTGGCCGAGCATACCAAGTCGGTCCTTCCGTCGCCGCTAAAAGAATTGGACCGGGTCTACCAATTTCAAAAAAATGAACGTAAGTATCTTTTTCGGAAGATTTGGGATCATCATAATACCCAAGATAAGGAGAAACTAATTTCTTTGTCACTTCCTCCGGAGTGGTTTGGCCTTGCAGATCCAATGAACTTTGTTGTAATGTTTGCCTGTTTTCTTCGATTCCCTTATCTATCATCTCGTATACTTTTTCAGTGGAACCACCCTCTTTTGTCTCCGGTTTTTCTTTTTGAACACCGAGTGACATGAGACGAACAGCACCCTCTTTAGCCCCATAAACAGCTGCGGCGGCACCCGCAACACCGGCGGCGGCACGTCCAATAAATTGTCTTCTTGACATTCCAGGCTTTCTAGAAGGCGCAGCCGACGCAGAGGCGCCGGAGGCTCCGACTTCAGCTTTAATTTCGGCCATGCTATTCCTCCGTTTCTTCCATTCGCTGGTCCTCATAACTCTTGGTAGTCAGTTTAATGTTCCTCAAGACAAAATCAAGGGCAAAATTAGCGGCATAAAGCCAGAGAGCGGGTGACCGAAAAAAGAGTTGAGGAAGTTGGACAAGAGGATAACCTTGGGCGATCAGAACAATTTCTCGGTACCCCGGAGCCAGAAAAGTATTTAAAACCGCCTCACCTATCGCTTGAAAATTGGCGGCGCCATGAACCGCCATGGCAGAACCAAAATTGATAAAGAGGGCCGGTACTCCAACAGCAAGCGTGACAACCGGAGAGAAAACCACATAACGTTTAACGCCCGCTTCCCATTTTGGCCCCTTGACTTTATTGCCCCCAAATCCACCAACCCAGCCGGCAATCTCACCAAGAGCGGCACCAACCAAGTTACCAATCCCAATTCGATGGTGCACCCACCAATTGGGATTTCGCCAATTGGCCCGAAGACTGCCTCTTTCGGGAAGCCACCGCCACCGCCGCAAAAATTTATCTTGGGTTTCCTTGTCAATCCAGCCTTCTTGATACCACGATCGAATACTGCCGATTAATTGTTTTTTGTCAGCCCGAGAAATACCCCCCTCTCTACTCAATAATTTTATGGTCGCCTCATACTGTTCAAGGGAGGCCATCATTAATTTTCGGTAAAGATTTCTCCTCACGAGAAGATCGGGAATATATTTAAAAGTATCCGGCCCAATAATTTTTTCATAAACTTCTTTAGGGCTGAATCTTTTAACTTTAAGTAGTCCATCCAAGGCTAGTGCCGTCTCGGCCGCCTTGCTTTGAGTATCCCAAAAAGTGGCCACTAAATTTTGCATCTTCCAAAAGTTTTCGTTTCTTTTGATCTCGTCCCAGCGGGTGATTAAATCGTTTATTTCAAACTCGGGAAGGGGATTTCCATGGGCGTCGACCTCAACCGTTTTACTTCCGTCTGCCTCGCGTATTTTCTTAAAGCCCACAAAAAACTCCCACATATTGCCAATGGCAAACTCACGATGCTTGCCTTTTTCGGGATGTTTTTTATTGTTTAAAACATCATAAGTATTCGGTAGTTGAACATTTTGACCAAAAAGTTGACGGAAAATAGCCAAAGCCTCGGGGTGATCCTTAAACTTTTCGCCAAAAGCATACCAAGCTCTCAAAATATTGTTGTGAGCCCCAAAATAAACCGCCCAAGCCGGATGATAATAATAATCAACAAACAACCTTCCGTCTCGGGTTTGAGCAACTTCAAATTCACCCACTTTGGGTGGACACACCAGCCAAGCGTTCAGCACCTCCATCGCCATTTGTTCTTCCATTGTGAAATCCAATCCGCTTGCCTGCTTCTCGGTCGGAGTCAAATCCTTCATGGGTAAATACTTCCATTTAGGCCTTCTTTGTTCAGCATCGTTATAGGTACCCCAGTTTCCATCGGCGATGAAAAAAGTTCGCCCGCTCCCTGCTACAATTTCACCACCAGTAAAACGACCGTAAAGTTCCACAATTTTCTCGCGTACTTTGGGCTGATCTAAAACCCAAAGGTAGATCTCCGGCGGAGTTTGGGTTTTTTTGATATCACCACTTACAAAAACCTCCGGCATCTCTTTTTCCACAAATTTACGCCAGGCACGAATTTTACTCAAACGGCCCCAATCGATTTGAGGTAAATTTCTGGCACCGGTTTTAGCCGCCTCGACTCCAGCTCTCGTTTCCGCCCCATCAAGCCAACTTAACTTGCCACAAAAAGCATCATAATCAAGACTTTGATCGACATAAGCGGCTCTGGTCGTCGCTTCCGCGGCGTTAACGACCGATTGGGTTAAAACGGGGGCGCGGCGAACCAAAAGATCCCGTCTCTCATCTTCTACTCTCTTTCCCAAATCAAGCCCTCCGCCAGCAACAAGATCGACTGATCTCAAAGTCGCACCAGAAGGTAAAATTGGGCGACAGACATGATTTACAACTTCAGCGATGCGCCGGCCAAAAAAATTGGCTGGCTGACCATCAAGAGCAGCCGCAATATCCGCATCGCGGCCAAGAACCTCTAGCTGGGCAGGATGCGGCAGACGAACAAGGTCAGGATTTGTTCTCTCAATAAAATCCTGATCATCCAAAGCCTGCTCCGGAGTAGTTGTTGACCGCCGAAAAGTTTCTAGGTGTCCTCCGATTCTTTGAGCCGGCCTAGCGGCCGAAACAACATCAAAAACATTGTTCACAATTATGTAAGCGGCGTGAAACTGGCCTTGTTCAGCAAGAGTTAATGTTTGACCTCTTTCCAGTTTGGTCTCAAGAGCGGCAAGTGTTTTTTGGACCGGAATCAAGCGCCTGTCAACAGCAGCTCGAGAAGCTTTTTCGATTCCTCTTAAAAAACTTCCGGCAATACTAACAACTCCCCCTTCAAAATCAAGTGCTTCCAGAGCTGCCGCTTTTTCGGCCGCATTCAATGACGTATCTAAACGGGGATCTGTTTTAAGGACATCTACTTCCGCCTCTGTTTCCGGAGAAACAGGGCCACTAAAAGCCTTAAAAAGGGCATCGCGCCGAGCCGTCATCTGCGGGTCGGCATCATGCAGGGTTTGGCGACCTAATTTATCAACATCCGGTCCAGACATGGCTTCATTTTACCCCATCTCCGCAAGATTAGGCAAGAGGGAGTGATTGAGGAAAGGAGAAAAATAGGCTATCATCTAACCATGCAACAACATGCGGTGCCGCAGCAGATTGCCTCATACGAATTCCGACTGGTAGGCGATATGACCCTCAAACAGTTTGGCTGGCTGGCGGGGGGAGCAATAACAGGGCTGGCCATCTACTCTCTGCCGATCGTCCCGATGATCAAGTGGGGTTTGATTTTGACCGTCGGTTTTATGGGCTTTGCTTTTGCCTTTTTACCCATTGAAGAGAGGCCCTTGAGTACTTGGGTGGTCGCTTTTTTTCAGGCTATCTTCTCCCCCACTTTATTTATTTGGAAAAAAAGGGGCGTCATACCTGACTTTTTTAATTATCGGCCCGGAACGGGAAGAAGTTTAACTGCCAGCCCGCCGCCAGTGGACGCGACGCAATTGAACGAATATTTAAAAACCCTGGCAAAAAAAGACGAGCCGCCAAGCAAGCCGGTTCCCCCGCCGCAGGAACAGCCAAAAGAAATTAAAAAAGTATCCCCGAAAATATCCCCGAAGCCTTCTCCTCAAACAGAACTGCCGCCGGTGGCCAGACCCAACAAGCCGAACCTTCTCGCCGGCATCGTTTTAGGACCGAACGAAGAGATGGTCGAAGGAGCGATTTTGGAGATTAAAAACACCCAGGGAATTTCGGTAAGAGCTTTTAAAACTAACAAACTGGGACAGTTTGCCATCGCGACACCGCTGGAAAACGGCCACTACCAAATAGAGATCGAAAAAGAAGGTTTGAATTTTGATATAATCAAGATCGAAGCCAAGGGAGAGGTTTTTCCGCCGTTAAAAATTAAAGCGAAGGAAAGTTAATGATCGATCCTGCCCAAATCGCGATCAAAGCCTCGACGCAAGAACATCTCGACATCGAGGACATCATTGACGACGTGGTCGTGCTCAAAGACGGCGGCGCCTGCATTGTCTTGGCCGCCAGCGCCATTAATTTTGGTTTGCTTTCGGAACGGGAACAGGAAGCCACGATTTTGACCTATGCCCAATTGATTAACTCCTTAAGTTTTCCTCTGCAGATTGCCATCCGTTCGCAAAGAAAAGACATCACCGCTTATTTGAAACTGGTAGAAGAGGCAGAAATTAAAGAGGGAAAAAAGGAAATCAAAGAACAGATTAAAAAATATCGCCAATTTGTGGCGGAAACAGTGCAAAAAAACAATGTTTTAGATAAGAAATTTTATTTAGTGATTCCGATGAGCGCCTTAGAAATTGGGCTAACCTCAACACTGGCAAAAACCTTAACTCGAAGCAAAAAATTGCCCTTTGATAAAGCATATATTTTGGAAAAGGCAAAGGTAAATTTATCTCCCAAAAAAGACCACTTGCTGCGCCAGTTAAACCGTCTGGGCCTGAAAGGAAGGCAGTTAACAACCGCAGAACTGATCAAATTGTTCTTCGATATTTATAATCCGGAGAGTTACGGTCAGCAGATCGCCGAAGAGAATCCCTATCCGGAACCGATGGTCGCCTCGCCAATAAAAGCTGCTTCCGCGCCGGCACCACCAACCGAGAAAAATTCGCTGCAGGAACAAATTAATCAAGTGGTCAAGGAAACAAGCGTGCCATGAAATTACTGCCTGTAGTTAATGCGAAAGCAATCGAACGCTTCGGACAAGGCATGGTGTCAGTTAAAGATATCATCGCGCCGGGGGCGATTGAGGTGGATTTCAACTTTTTGAAAATCGGCAACAAATATTTTCGCACTTTGTTTGTCGCCGGTTATCCGCGCTTTGTTACCGCCAATTGGCTGGCGCCGCTGATCAATTTTGACCACTCGCTGGACGTGGCCATGTATATTTATCCGATAGAAGGCAAAAGCGTGTTGGATGACTTGCGGCGCAAAATTGCCGAGATGGAGGCCGAAACTCAAACCGATCTTCAAAGAGGACGCATTGTCAACGCCGGCACCCAAGCCAAACTGGAGGACGCGAAAAAATTACAGGAACAACTGGTGAAGGGCTCCGAACAATTTTTCCAGTTCGGTCTGTATATCACGATTCCGGCCGAAAGTTTGGAGGAGTTAAACCAGGTCTCCAAACAAGTAACGGCAACACTGGGCTCGCTGATGATTGTCGCCAAACAAGCCGCTCTGCAAATGGAGCAGGCCTTTAAGGCCACCGTACCCACCTGCGTCGACCGCTTAATGATTACCCGCAATATGGATACCACTTCACTGGCAACCACTTTTCCCTTTACTTCATCCGAGTTGACGGCCAACGAAGGCATTATGTACGGCATTAACGAGCACAACGAATCATTGATTATCTTTGATCGTTTTTCGCTGGAAAACGCCAATTCCTGCCTGTTTGGCAAGTCGGGTTCGGGCAAGTCTTACCTTGTAAAACTGGAGGTCCTGCGATCGCTGATGTTCGGCACGGAGGTCATTGTTATTGACCCGGAGTCGGAGTATGAAAGTTTGTGTCGGGCCGTGGGAGGCGAGTATTTGACTTTTGGTTTTAACTCACCGGCCAAAATCAACCCTTTTGATCTGGCGGCGGTGTACGAAGAAGGTGAAAACGAGTTGAATCAAAAAATTTTGTCACTGCACGCCTTGTTCAAGGTCATTATGGGCAACTTATCGCCCAACGAAGAAGCGGTTTTAGACCGCGCTTTGGTTTTGACTTACAAAATGAAGGGGATAACGCCGGAACCGGCCACGCAAAAAAACGAGCCGCCATTGATGGAGGACTTATACAAAACGCTGATCGGCATGGAAGAGGCATCCGCCAAAGCGCTGGCGGATCGGCTGGAAAAGTTTGTCAAAGGTTCGTTTACGGGCATTTTTGACACCCGGTCAAACGTGGACATTAAAAATCAATTCACGGTATTTTCCCTGCGCAATTTGGAAGATGCCTTGCGGCCGATTGCCATGTTTATTATTTTGGATTATATCTGGACAAAAATTAAAAAAAATCTGAAAAAAAGAATTTTGGTCGTGGACGAGGCCTGGTATTTGATGAAATATCCGGATTCAGCCAACTTTTTATACTCGATTGCCAAGCGGGCGCGCAAGTATTATTTGGGCTTGACGACGATTACCCAAGACGTGGAGGATTTTTTGGCCAGCGACACCGGCCGGGCGATTGTGACCAATTCCTCGATTCAAATTTTGATGAAGCAGTCACCGGCTTCGGTGGACAAAGTGGGCGAGGTTTTCTATTTATCCGAAGGCGAAAAGCAGCTGCTGTTGTCGGCCGATATCGG